>CAZPZE010000018.1:0-10378 GCA_964590625.1 uncultured Solibacteraceae bacterium | reverse complement strand
GTGATGTCATCGCCGGAAACTGTCGCGATCGGCACGTTGAAACCATGCTTCTGCGCGACGGCCCGCACGGCGCGACGGCAGGCTTCCGGATTCAGACCGCCCGCGTTGGCCACGAGCCGGATATTCTTCGACACCAGATCCCGCAGGATGCGGTCAACGACCTCGACGAAATCCCGCGCGTAGCCAAGCTCCGGATCCCGCGCCCGCTGCTTCTGCAGGATCGACATCGTGACTTCGGCCAGATAATCGAGCGTCAGATAATCGATCGGCCCGCGGCGAACCTGGCTCACCGGCGCGTCCGGCGAATCTCCCCAAAAACCCTGCCCATTTGCGATGCGAATCACAACATTTGATGATACGACGATGCCTGAAGTATGTCTCGGATAGACTGGACTCGATGCGCCTCGGATTCGTCACCGCCATTCTTCCCGATTCGGACTTCCCTGAAGTGCTCTCCACCGCCGCCAGCATCGGCTACGACTGCGTGGAGGTGATGTGCTGGCCGGTGGGCCGCGCGGAACGCCGGTACGCGGGCGTTTCGCACATCGATGTCACGAAAATCGATGGCGCCGAGCGGCGCAGGATCCACGATCTGCTGGCGCAGAATAACGTCACGATCAGCGGCCTCGGTTACTACCCCAACCCGCTGAGCCCGGATGCAGCCGAGTCGCAGACTGCAATCGCCCACATCAAAAAGGTCATCGAAGCGGCGGCCGAACTGAAAGTGCCGGTGGTGAATTCATTTATCGGCCGCGACCAGCGCCGTTCGATTCCGGAAAACCTGGAGCGCTTCGCACAGGTATGGCCGGAAATCATCGCCTTTGCGTCAAAGCACAACGTCCGTATCGGAATCGAAAACTGCCCGATGCTGTTTACGTACGACGAATGGCCTGGCGGAAAGAATCTGGCCATCAATCCGCCTGTGTGGCGCCGGATGTTTGAAATCGTTGCGGATGCGAATTTCGGACTCAACTACGATCCTTCGCATTTCGTCTGGCAGCAGATTGACGGCATTCCGCCGATGCATGAGTTCCGTGACCGAATCTTCCACGTTCACGCCAAGGATGCCCGCCTGCGCCGCGACCGTCTGGCCGAACATGGCATCCTCGCAGTGCCGCTCGAATTCCATACCCCCTGCCTGCCCGGCCGCGGTGAAGTGCCGTGGAACGACTTCTTCAACGCCCTGAAGAGCAACGGCTACCGCGGCCCGGTATGCGTGGAAGTGGAAGATCGCGAATACGAAAATTCGAAGGAAGACCGAATCCGGGCGCTGCGGGAGTCGTTCGCTTTCCACAAACCTTTCGTCACCGAGTAGCGCGAAAACCCGCGCGAACCAGAACAACGCCCTACTCCCGGCCGTCTTTCACATACGGATGATCCACATCCAGCCGCACGATCGTGTACCCGGAATCTGTCTGACTTCCCGGCGGCATTGGAAATTCAGCTTTGTTTTCCCCTGCGTGATTCAGCATCGCTGACCCAGCCGCCACATCGCCCACCGTTACCGAGAGAGTGCGAGGAGATGCGGCCACATATTCCGGAACGAAGTACGTCATCAACAGCGTGGACCCCGCCGGCGGCGGCTGGAACTTGAGGCTCGCCGAGCGCGCCGTCCACCACCCGTCGCCCGGACGCGCCGCGGGCCAGAATCCGGAAACCGTATAAGCGACGCAGTCGCCGCGCTGTGTATCGAATTCCAGCGCCGGCGCGTAATCGCGCAGAATATTGAGCCTCAGGGATTCCGCTGGATTTTTTCGATCGAGTTCCGCATAGGTATCCCAGATGGTCGTGAACACGTAGTCATACGTTCCGCCGTCCGGCTGCTGCTCCGGCGACCCCTTCAGCCGCGCCACTTCAATCTGCGGATCGTGATACAAAAGCCGGAGGTTGAACAGCGAATCGTAGCCGTTGTCTGTCGGAAAATCGTTGGCAAAGAGAATCCTCGCCGCGGGCTTCATCGAGGGATAGCTGAGGCGCATGGCATTCGATAACCGCCATTCCGGTGATTCGCGCACTTCCGCGGCCGCCGGCCAGTGCATCGCATGGATCGAAAGAACGACGATGGCAACCGCTCCGGCTGCGGCAGCCTGCCGGACCGACAATCCGTCCTTATCCGTGACTGAAAGCAGTGGCACGAGCGACGCCGCCCAGAGCCCCAGCCCGAGCAGCGGGAGGTAAAGCACGTAGCCCGGCCGCTGCTCAATCAGCGCAACCGGCGTGACCGACACCACAAAGAACAACCATCCGAAAATCATCGCCCGATTGCGCAACAGAATCGCGAGCGCCGCCATCGCCCCGAGAACGATGCCGGCCGCGGCGGCGCTGAACGTCACCCGTTGGTACACGAGCAGGCTGAAATACGCGCCGATGTGCGTCAGCCACACCGAAAAATCGAGATGCGGATGATAAGCAGCGGTCCCGGCGAGATCCGGCGTCCGCGGTATGCGCCCGAACACCAGCGCCGCTACGATCCCGATCAGCACGCCATAGAGCGGCGCCAGCGATCGCAGCCGTCGAAGACCGAAATCCCTCCAGTGGTAGACACATTCATAAAGCGCCAGAATCAGCGGCACCGCCGCGCCGCTCTCTTTCGAATCGACCGCCAGCAGGCAAAACACACAGGTCCAGACGCCGCTCCATCGCCCACCCTTCGCGTAGACCGTGACCGCCAGCGCGGTGAACAGAAAGCACAACTGGTCATAGATCGTGCCGGCGCTTAGATAAAGATCCTGAAACGCCCCATGGACCAGCGTCAGCGCGACCGCCGTTACCGCCACAAACGGCGGCGCCAGTTCCCGGAAGAATCGCCACGCGACAAAAACATTCCCGATCAGCAGGAACCAGCAGAAGACATAGAGAGGCAGCGGATGGAATCCGAACAGCTCATAGAAAATCCGATAGACGGCGGTACCAGCAGGGCGCAAAACCGGCGACCACGGCAGCAGCAGGCCTTTGAGGATGTCGAACGCGGGCGTCATCCACGCCTTGTACATGTTCATCACATCGTCGTCGCTGAAGAACATGGTCAGGCCGCGCCAGGTGAAACACGCAAACACGGCGGCCAATGCCACCACGAACACGGTTTCCCGCCGGCGAGGATTCATAGTCCGGCTTCCAGTATGAACTACTGAAGGAGCAGCGATAAGCGTCGCAGGTGGCGCCTGCGAGCGCAGCGGGAGCGTGAGTCCGCCGCCTCGCAGGAGTCCAACCGTGACTTTAAGCAGGGGTCCGGTTGCGGAAGGCGCCGCCACTCAGGCACGCTTCCCTCGAAACCGTTACGCTCGCGTATCGCGCGAGGCACAGCGTCGATCGCTTGCGTAACACTTCAGTGAATACCCCGCCTTTCGCCGATACCGCGCGCCCGGCATCACTCCACCATCACGCGCTGATCACCGGCCGAGCAGCGTTTCGTTCATGGCATCAATTGAGCGTTTGATGTCGGCCATGTACTGCAGCGCACTCAGATCCTCCACGGCACGCTGCTCAGAGCAGCATGGCTGACCAGCCCTTGAAGCTCTTTTGAGGCTCGCTCCGCAGATTGCACAATGGAGGCGAATCATCTACCGCAAACGAAGTACCAGATCCAGGCAGTCCCAAATTCTGCAATTTTCAGGTGGATTTATCCGCCACATCCCTCTCCTCGCGGACTTCCCTGCAGCAGATTCTGCGATTGACAGGAAAGAACTGCAGCGGCGGGTGGTAAACCGCGGGCATGCATAAGACGCCGCCTGCTGATAAACGGAGTCCCGTTTCTCTTCACAAATTAGACATCCACTGACTTTCCGTCATTCCCCTCCAGACGAGAATCTGCGGAACTGGACGTGCTCTGTGGGATTTAGAACGAATCTGCCTGGCATCCCAGGGCAGGACAGGCGAAGCTGCGCCGAACAGTGGTAAAAGTAGAAGCGAGTGTGTGCGTGGAGGACTGTCTCCAGATAAGCCGCAACCAGAGTTCGCCGGCTCTGGCCGCCAAAAGAACCTCAGGCGCGATTGACACCGTGGCGCCTGCGGCTCCCGCACCGTGTCACTCCACGCGCTCGAGGAGCCGGACGGAGTGACTTCATCCAGCACCGGACATCCTGCCGCGGCCGATGTTCTTTTCGACGGCGGCGAAATGGGCGGGCGCATCCGCGCCTTTGACTGGTCCAATCATCCGCTCGGCCCCCCGGAGAACTGGCCCCAGAGCCTGAAAACCTCGGTCAGCATCATCCTGAACTCCCAGCACCCGATGTGGATCGGCTGGGGGGCGGAAATCTCGTTCCTCTACAACGACGCCTATCTTCACGTCCTGGGCCTCGAGAAGCATCCCTGGGCGCTGGGGCGGCCCGCATCCGAAGTGTGGGCCGAGATCTGGGATGTCTGCGGTCCGCTTGCTCAGCGGGTATTCGAGCATGGCGAGGCGACATTCGTCGATGACGTCCAGCTTTTCATGAAGCGCGGCGGCTTCCTTGAAGAAACGTACTATTCGTTTTCCTACAGCCCGATTCGCGACGAATCCGGAAAAGTCGCCGGCCTGTTTTGCCCTTCGAACGACGTCAGCCCAAAAGTCATCGGGGCGCGCCGGCTCCACACGCTCTCCACGCTCGCGGCGAATGCGCTCGTCGAACGCACAGTGGAAGCCGCCTGCGCGACGGCCATGGAAACGATTGGCGCCAACACCGCCGATATCCCTTTCGCGCTCCTCTACGTGTGTGGCCCGGGCGGTTCCGAAGCTTTGCTGCAGCAGACTCCATGCCGCCTGGGCGAAGCGCTCGCACCCTCCGTCATCAATCTCGGGCCCGGCGGCGAGGCGGGGATCTGGTCTGTCCCCGAAGTCCTCGCCACAGGCAAGGCCCGCCGCGTGGACGTGAAGCCGTTCGCATCGCTGCCACGCGGACTCGCCGGCCAACCGGTCGCCGAAGCTCTCGTCCTCCCCGTGATTGCGCGCAATGCGGAGAGCCCTCTCGGCGCTCTGATCGCGGGCGTCAATCCCACCCGATCGCTCGATCCCGACTATCAAACATTCTTCGAACTCGTCGCCGGCAACATCGCCACCGCGATCCAGAACGGCCGCGCCGCGGAAGACGAGCGCCGCCGCGCCGACGCGCTCGCCGAAATCGATCGGGCCAAGACCGTCTTCTTCTCGAACGTCAGCCACGAATTCCGCACGCCCCTCACCCTGATGCTGGGGCCGCTCGAGGACATGCTGAAGGATGCCGCGGCGCTCGCACCCGTGCAGCGCGAGCGCGTCGATATCGCCCATCGCAACAGCCTTCGTCTTCTCCGCCTCGTCAATTCCCTGCTCGACTTCTCCCGCATCGAATCGGGCCGCATGCAGGCCTCCTACGCACCAACGGATCTGTGCGCCCTCACCACCGATCTCGCGTCGAGCTTCCGTTCTGCCATGGAGGCCGCGGGCCTTCAGTTCATCGTGGATTGCGAGTCGCTTCCGCATCCCGTCTACATCGATCAGGATATGTGGGAGAAGATCGTTCTCAACCTTCTCTCGAACGCATTCAAGTTCACGTTCGAAGGCAGCGTCACGGTCCAGCTGCGGAGCACGCCGGAAAGCGCCGTTCTCACTGTGGCCGACACCGGAACCGGCATTCCGGAATCCGAACTGCCCCGCATCTTCGAACGTTTCCACCGCGCGGAAGGCGCTCAGGGCCGGACTTACGAAGGTACCGGCATCGGCCTCGCCCTGACGGAGGAACTGGTGAAGCTGCACGGCGGCACGATTGGCGTCACCAGCCGCTTCCGCGAAGGCACGCAGTTCACCGTGACCATTCCCTATGGCCACTCCCATCTGCCGGAATCGCAGGTGACCTCCGCTGCACCTTCCGCCATTTCGCCACGGGCCCGCGCGTGGTCGAGCGAAGCGATTACGTGGCTTTCGAGCGACCTTACGAATTCACTCGCGCGCCCGGAGCCGGCTGCCGCGCCGAAGGCTACAGTCCTGCTGGCCGAGGACAACGCCGATATGCGCGAGTATGTCTCGCGAATTCTCAGCCCGCAGTACAAAGTGGTCACAATGCCCGATGGAAAATCCGCGCTCGAAGAGGCCTGTCGCTCGCGGCCGGATCTCATTCTGACGGACGTGATGATGCCCCGGCTCGATGGCTTCGGCCTGCTGAACGCGCTCCGTGCCGATCCGGCCACACTCAACGTTCCCGTCATCCTGCTCTCTGCGCGCGCCGGCGAAGAGGCGCGCAGCGAAGGTATGCAGGCCGGCGCTGACGACTATCTCGTCAAGCCTTTCAGCGCCCGGGAATTACTCGCCCGTGTGGGAGCGCATTTGAGGCTCGCGCGCGCCCGCCAGGAAGCGAACGAGCAATCGGCGCGTCTTCTCGAAAGCATCACGGACGGCTTCTTCGCAATCGATCACGATTGGCGTTTCACCTGGGTCAATACCCAGGGCGAGCGGCTGATGCAGTTCCGCAAAGACGAGTTGCTCGGCCGCCGTTTCCAGGACCTGTTTCCGGATGCTGCCGATACCGTCGCCGATCGCGAGCTCACCCGCGTCATGACGGAGCGTGTCGTCGTCGAATTCGAAGACTACTACGGGCGGTGGGACCAGTGGTTCCACGTCAAGGCTTATCCCGCGGCCGATGGCGGTATCTCCGTTTTCTTCGAAGACATCAGCGGTCGTAAAAAGGCGGAGGCCGCGAGGGATGCGCTCGCGCAGCGCGAACGCACCGCGCACGCCGAAGCGCAGGCTCTGAATGAAGTAGCGCGCGCCCTGGGCATGGAACTCGATCACCAGAAGCTGGTTCAGACCGTCACCGACATCGCTACGCGGATGACGTACGCGCAGTTCGGCGCCTTCTTCCACAACGTGGTCGATGACAAGGGCGAGTCGTACATGCTCTACACGCTCTCCGGAGCGTCGCGCGCGGATTTCGAAAAATTCGGCATGATGCCGCGCAACACGCCCATCTTCGGCCCTACCTTCGCCGGCACCGGACCGCGCCGCAGTGATGATATCCGCAAAGATCCCGATTACGGCAAAATGGCTCCGCACTACGGCATGCCGAAAGGGCACCTGCCCGTCCGCAGCTACCTCGCGGTGCCGGTGAAATCGCGCTCCGGCGAAGTGCTGGGTGGATTGTTCTTCGGCCACCCGGAGCCCGGCGTCTTCACAGAGGCGGCCGAACGCCTCGCCGTCGGCATCGCCTCGCACGCCGCCATCGCCATCGATAATGCGCGCCTGTTCCACAAAGCCGAACAGGAGATCGAGCGCCGGCGGAAAGCGGAGGAGATCCTCCGCACCAGCGAAGAGCGCCTCACGCTTGCCATAGAAGGCGCCGGCCTGGGCACGTGGGACGTCGACCTCTCGACCGGCACAGCAACGTGGTCGCGGCGCCACTTTGAACTCCTCGGCTTTACTCCGGAACCGGAACATCCCGTGAGCATGGAAATTTGGCGCGCGCGTGTTCATCCGGAGGACCTCGCCAGAGTCGATGAAGAGATCGCGCGCGCCCGCGCCGCGAACGACCGCTATGTCTCCGAGCACCGCATCATCCGCGCCGATAACGGCCAAGTGAGGGTTCTTTCGGAGTTCGGCGTTTTCGTCCGCACTCGCGATGGACGGCCTTACCGGTTTGTCGGCATATCGCTCGATATCACGGATCGGATGCGCCAGGCCTCGGCTTCGCTTCTGCTCGCGTCGATCGTCGGATCGTCCGATGACGCGATCATCAGCAAAGATCTGAACGGCGTCGTGACCAGTTGGAACAAAGGCGCGGAACGACTCTTCGGTTATACCGCGGAGGAAGCCATCGGCCGCACGACCGCCGATCTGGTCATCCCGGAAGACCGCCAGGAAGAGGAAGTGGATATTTTGCGCCGCCTTTCCAATGGCGAACTTGTCGATCATCTTGAGACCATCCGTCGCCGCAAAGATGGCCGCTTCATCGACGTCTCCGTCACTATCTCGCCGCTTCGCGATCCGGCCGGCCGCGTCACGGGCGCCTCCAAAATCGCCCGCGATATCGGCGAACGCAAGCGCACCGAGCGGCTGGAACAGGAGCAGACCCGCATCCTCGAGATGATCGCCTCGGCGAAGCCGATGGCCGACTGCCTCGTCGCTCTCACGGAGGCAGTGGACCGCCTCCGCCCCGGCGCTCGCGTCGCTGTCCTGACCGTTTCGGACGAGGGCCGGATCGCCGGAATCTTCAGCGCGCATCTCACTGCATCGTTCGCTGAATCGCTGCGGGACTTGCCGGTAACCGACTTTCCCGTTGGCGCCGGGCGGCCCGTGTACTGGGAGGATCCCGCGATTGCTCCCGGCTGGTCCGATAAATTTCGCGATGTCTGCCGCGAGCACCAGATTCACTCCTGCAACGCTGCCGCGGTGGCCGTCGCGGGCCGCCCCGCCGCGCTCGTATTCGTCTGCTTCTCGGTGGTTCGCCAGCCCTCCGCGTGGGATCTCCGGCTGACCGAATTCTGCGCGCGCACCGCCGGCATCGCCATCGAGCGCGAGCGCGTCGCGGCTGCCCTGCGCGAGAGTGAAGAGCACTTCCGCCAACTGGCCGAGGTCGGCCCCCAGATCATCTGGCTGAACGGCCCCAATGGCGAACTCGAATTCGTCAATCAGCGCTGGGTCGAATTCTCCGGTCTCGACCGCGAAGCATCCAAAGATCCAGCGCATCTTTTCCCCCGGCTCCATCCGGACGATCGGGTGCTGGAGCACTGGAAGAAGAGCCTCGAAACAGAAACTCCGCTCGAAGTCGAGGCCCGCATCCGGGGCAAAGACGGTGAATACCGCTGGTTCATGATTCGCAGCATTCCGATTCGCGACGAACATGGCCGCATCCAGCGATGGTTCGGAAGCTCCACCGATATCCACCAGAACAAGGTCATGCAACTCGAACTGACTCGCGCGAATCAGGATCTGGAACAATTCGCGTATTCCGCCAGTCACGATCTCCAGGAGCCGCTGCGGAACGTCAAGATCTTCAGCGAACTGCTGATGCGGCGTCACGCCCCGGAACTGCAGGGCGAGGCGCTCGATTTCCTGCGCAACGTCAGCGACAGCGCAACCCGCATGGAAGGGCTCGTCCGCGACCTGCTCGCTTACACGAAAACCAGCACCGTCGGTGACTCGCCCGAGCTGACTGATTCCGCCGAGGTACTACAGGCGGCGCTCGCCAACCTCTCGAGCGCGATCATCGAAACGGGCGCGACCATCGAGCATGGATCACTGCCTGCAGTGCCCGCACACTCCGCGCAGCTTCAGCAGCTCTTCCAGAATCTGATCGGAAATGCGATCAAGTACCATCGCCCGGGCGTGCCGCCGCTCGTAAAAGTCTCCGCCGTGCGCCAAAAAGGAGACTGGCTGTTCTCCATCGCGGATAACGGCATCGGTATCGAGCCCCGCTATCGCGAGCGCATCTTCGGCTTGTTCAAGCGCCTGCACGGCCACAACGAATATCCGGGCACCGGCATCGGCCTCGCGCTCTGCCTGCGCATCGTCGAGCGGCACCACGGGAAAATCTGGGTTGAATCCGAACCCGGAGAGGGCTCCACGTTCTACTTCACGCTTCCGGCCGGAAACTAAGCTTCAGTTCTTCGGCGCTTCATTCCCCTCGTGCGGCGCCGCAGCCTTGCTCTTCAGGTACCCAAGAGAGACAAGAAAATCGTCCGTCTGCGCCACCACATCGCCATAGAATTTTGGCGTGTTGAAAAACCCGTGAACAGCCCCGTCGAACCCGACGAGCCTGCACTGGTTGCCCATCTCCACCATCTTCGCCGCGAATGCCTCCGCGTGTGAAAAGGGCACCGTCGTGTCGGCCCTGCCATGAAACACGATCGTGGGCGGCTCGCCCTTTCCGATGTGATGCCAGGGCGAGATCGCCTCCATGTCCTCAACGGAACCGCGTCCCGCGCCGAATCCCTTCAGGTCCATACCCGCCACCGGCGACGTAATCACAACAGGGTTGTACAGCACCAGCGCATTCGCCCGCGAACTGACGCTCAGATCTTCATTGGGCTCGTCAAGCCCGTCGATGATCCCGAGCGCCGCCGCCAGGTGTCCGCCGGCGGAGCCGCCCGCAGCCGCAATCCGCGACGGGTCGATCCCCAGCCGGCCGGCGTTCGTCCTCACCCAGCGCATCGACGACTTCGCGTCGCGCACCGCATCGAGCGGCGTCGTATTGTTCCGGCTCCGGACACGGTAGTCCACCGCGATCGCCACCATCCCGCGCGAAGAGAAGTACAGGCACTGCCGATGAAACTGCTCCGGGCTGCCATTCACCCATCCGCCGCCGAAGTAGAACACGATCGCCGGAGTTCGATTCCCCGCCTTGTTACCGGCCGGCTGGAAAATATACAGCTTCAGCTGCGTATCGCCGGCAGTCTTGTAGACAGCAACCTCGCTCGCCCCCGCCATCGTCGGCGG
>CAZPZE010000017.1:0-3849 GCA_964590625.1 uncultured Solibacteraceae bacterium | reverse complement strand
CATCGCTCCACTTCAGCTTGATATCCGGTACCAGCTTGTAGATGGACGCAAACAGCAGCGTGATCACAGCGTACGAGGAAAGGAACAACACCCATTGCATGAACAAAGGTGACATCGGCATGAAAGGTCCAAACTCCTGCGAAAGCGCCTCTCCAATCGCATTGAGCGCAAGCGAAACCACCAGCAGCAGGCCCGCGCCAAGAATCAATCCGAACAGATAGGCGCGCTCCTTCGCCGTTCGCAGCAGGCCGCGCAGGCCAGAGGACGGTTTTGACGGAAGCTTCCAGATCACGTTCAGCGAATCGCGCAGCTCCATCACCACCGCCGACGTGCCGAGCGCAAACGTCAGCAGCCCCAGCACGGTCGTCGTGGTCGTGCTGTGATTGGTCTGCATCAGCCCCTGGATCGCCTTCGCGCCGGCCGTTCCCACCAGATCCTGAATCTGCCACATCAGTTGCCCGCGCGCCGCCTTCGCCCCCAGAATCCGCCCCGCAACCGTCGCTACCACAATGAGAAACGGCATCATCGAAAGCACGGAATAAAACGCCAGCGAAGCACTCAGGCGCGGCGCATTATCGTTCATCCAGTTCTCGGCTGTTTCGGTGAAAAGCTTCCCGACGCGGCGCGGCCACACGCGCAGATGCGCCGCGATGTGATGCCACAGGGTGTGCCGTTTGTGGTGGTCCGCCATTGAAAGGGAGCGCGCTTGCATGGCCGGAATCTCCCGCTGCTTCAGCCAGTTCCGGCTGGTAATTTGTGCACTTCGAGGGCCATAAACCCGTAGCAACTCCGGATTTCATTTGGGTTATACTGATCGGCGTTCACAAGCTCACAGGAGACAACATGCGTAAAACACTGATCCGGATCGCCGCCGGTGTATTCGTCACCGCCGCAGTGGTCTTCACCATCACCGCTGACGCGACAGACAACCTGACCGCCGGCAAAGTCGAACTCAAATCCGCCGGCCCGCTGACGTTTGGCCCGAGCGGCATCCTTTTCGTGGGCGATTCGGTCGGTGGCACGGTCGTCGCCCTCGATACCGCCGATCGCACCCCCGCTCCCGCCGGCACGAAGATCAACGTCGAAGGTGTGGATGCGAAAATCGCCGCACTTGTGGGCACCTCGCCCGATCAGATCATGATTAATGACGTGACCATCAACCCGGTTTCGAAGAACGCCTGGCTTTCCGCTTCGCGTGGACGCGGCGCCGATGCCGCTCCTCTCATCGCCCGCGTGGATGCGTCCGGCAAGGTGTCCATCCTCTCGCTCGACAACATCCGCCACGCTTCCGTGAATCTTGTGGACGCGCCGCAGGCCAACGCATCCGGCCGGCAGAATCCGCGCATGATGACCGTCACCGACATGTCGTTCGTGAACGGCAACCTCATGGTCGCAGGCCTCTCAAACGAAGAATGGTCGTCTGCGCTGCGCTCCATTCCTTATCCCTTTAAGAGAGCTGAAGAAGGCGCGACCCTCCAGATCTGGCACTCCTCGCACGGCCGTTACGAAACGCAGTCGCCCGTCCGCACCTTCGTTCCTTACGCGATCGGCGGACAGAACTATATCCTCGCGGCCTACACCTGCACGCCGCTCGTGAAGATCCCGGTCTCCGATCTCAAGCCCGGCGCGAAGGTGAAGGGCGTGACCATCGCCGATCTCGGCGCAGGCAACAGCCCGCTCGACATGGTGCCTTACCGCAAGGACGGCCACGATTACATTCTCATCGCGAACACCTCGTTCGGCGTCGTGAAGCTGAAGGCGGACAACATGGGCAGCTACCCCGCGATCGATTCGCCCACCACGACGGATGTCGCCGGCGTTCCCTTCGACAAGATGCCGGAGCTGAAGAACGTCCAGCATCTCGCGCAGCTCGATGCGTCCGATGCCGTGATCCTGACGGCGAAGCCCGGTTCCGGACCCGCGTTCAATCCCGGACCGTTCGTCGGCCCCGTGAACCTGCAGACGATTGCGCTTCCGTAACTACATCGCGCTGCTGTTCGCTCTCGCCGCTTTGTTGTTCGGCGCGAGCGCGGTTTCCATCACTCTCGAGAACGGCGCATTCCGCGTTTCCGGCTGGAATGCGCCGTCGTCGCCTCCGGGCGGCGATTGGGGCCGGATCTTGTCGATCTACACCGGCGCGGAAAAAGATCTGCCGGCGGTTCTCGGCTCGTATTCGGTGGAGCAGGGAACACTCGTCTTCCGCCCTCGCTATCCCGTGGCGGCCGGTGTCGATTACCGCGTCGTCTTCCACCCACCCGGGGGATCGCTGATTGAAGAAACGATCGCCGGCCCGCCGCGCGCCGTGAATCCCATCGCGCGAGTCTCCGCCGTTTACCCCACCGCCGAAGTCCTGCCTTCCAATCTTCTGCGCTTCTACATCCAGTTCTCCGAGCCCATGAGCAAAGGCGAAGCCGCCGCGCGCGTCCACCTTCTCGATTCGAAAGGCAAGCCGCTGCCCGAAGTTTTTCTCGCCGGCGAAGAGCTTTGGGATCCGGCCGGAACGCGCCTCACCATGACGCTCGATCCCGGCCGGATCAAGCGCGGTCTGACGTCGAACGTCGCGCTCGGCCCTGCAATCGTGGAAGGCAGGCAATACACGCTCGCCATCGATCAAGACTGGCGCGATGCCCGCGGTGTCGCGATGATCGAAGGCTTCCGCAAGAATTTCCGCGGCGCACCCGCCGACCGCATTCCACCAGATCCCCAAACCTGGCGGATCACCCCGCCACCAGCCGGATCCCGCGATCCGCTCGTCGTCAGTTTCGGCGAATCCCTCAACCACGCGCTGCTCGAACGCATGCTGCGCGTGAATGCCGCCGGGAAAGCCACCATCGTCCCCGGCGAAACACAGTGGACATTCACCCCCGATGCGCCCTGGCGCGCAGGCGCATACTCGCTGGCCGTGAACACCGCCATCGAAGACCTCGCCGGCAACCGCCCCGGGCTGCCGTTCGATGTCGATATGTTCCAGAACGTGACCGAGCACATCAAAACCACCACCGTGATGCTGCCGTTCACAATTCGCTGAGTTCGATATACTGAGCGGTCATGAAAAAGATCGGGATCGCCGCCGTGCTCGCGGGATCGCTCTGGGGTTTTGCCGTCCAGCCCTCCGCCAGCCTCTTCGACAATGATCAGGTGAAGGTCACTCGCGCTCTCGAACGCCCGCACGTGAAGGGCAGCTTCCACGAGCACAAGACCAATCGCGTCATGGTCTACCTCGAGGGCGGACGCCAGCGCTTCGAATACAAAGACGGCCGCAAAACCACAGACTTCGACTGGAAAGCCGGCCAGGTCGCCTGGAGCGAGCCCGAGGGCATTCATTCGCCGGAAGTCGTCACGGACGATCCGTTCAATATCGTGGAAATCGAGCTGAAGAAACCCGGCGCTTCCGCGCCGCCGCCGAAGAACGCGAATGACGCGCTGCGCGTCGACCCCAAACACTACAAGCTCGAGTTCGATAAGCCCCAGGTTCGCGTTCTGCGCCTCAAACTCGGCCCGCATGAATCGACGCCGCTCGTCGCAACCACAGCGAACAGCGTCGTTGTTTTTATGAACGATCAGGAATTCCGCACCAAAGACGCTGCCGGCAAATCCGAAACCGCGACGCACAAAGCCGGCGACGCAGTCTGGCAGACGACCGGAACATCCATCATCGAAAACACCGGCGCCACGCCGCTCGAGATGGTGTTCGTCGAACTGAAGAGTTGATTACTTCAGCAACTCCTGCGCCGCCTTCAATCCACCCGCCCGCTGAATCCCGGGGATGAAGAAGTCGTTCGCGAACTGCTCATCCGTTCCCTGGAATCCAGAAAGGTCCGCGTGCAGATCCACCTTGACCGGCGCCAC
>CAZPZE010000016.1:0-3891 GCA_964590625.1 uncultured Solibacteraceae bacterium | reverse complement strand
CCCGAGCGGCGCCGACCACGACTTCACCGATCTGCACGCGTGGACGGAGGTCTATCTGCCGGGCGCGGGCTGGGTTGGGCTCGATCCAACTTCGGGACTGCTTGCGGGTGAAGGCCACATTCCCGTGGCGGCGACTCCGGACCCGCAATCGGCAGCGCCGGTATCGGGCGCGGTCAGCAAATGTGAAGTCGAATTCGATCACGAGATGACGGTAACCCGCATCCATGAGGATCCGCGGGTCACGAAGCCCTATACCGATGCGCAATGGCAGCGTATCTCGGCGCTCGGCGAGCAGATTGACGCGGAACTCGCGGCTGCCGACGTACGCCTGACCATGGGCGGTGAGCCGACTTTCGTGTCCATTGACGATTTCGACGGCGCGGAGTGGAACACGGCTGCCATCGGGCCGAACAAGAGCCGTCTCGCGGGCGATCTCTTGTCCCGGCTGCGCGATCGGTTCGCGCCGGGCGGGCTGCTCCATTTCGGACAGGGCAAATGGTACCCGGGCGAATCGCTGCCGCGCTGGGCATACACATGCTACTGGCGAACCGACGGCCTGCCGCTGTGGAACGATCCGCAATGGGTGGGCGAACCGTCGCGCGACTACGGGTTCGGCCTGAAGGAGGCCGAACAATTCGCGGGGGCGCTGGCGGCGCGGCTGCACGTGGACGAGGATTATCTGATCGCGGCGTACGAAGATCCGTTCGACTATCTGCGTTACGAGGGGCGGCTACCCGTGAACGTCGATCCGGCAGACAGCAAACTCGACGATCCGGAGATGCGCGAGCGGCTGAGACGGACTTTCGAGCGCGGGCTCAATGTGCCGACGGGCTTCGTGCTGCCGATACAGTATGCGCCGGGCAAAGACGGGCCGCAGTGGCAGTCGGGGTTATGGATGCTGCGGTCGCGGCATCTTTTTCTCATTCCGGGTGATTCGCCGATCGGTTTCCGGCTGCCGGTCAATAGCCTGCCCTGGGAGCCGGTGAGCGAGCGGCGTCAGGTGTTTCTGGTGGACCCGATGGCGCCCAGCGGTCCCCTGCCCGCACCAAAGCGCCAACGCGCGGAATGGCGGGCGTCGGGTACGGCTCTCGCGCAGATGCAGGGTCCGATCGTTCGAACCGCACTGGCGGTGGAAGCGCGCGAAGGCCGGATGCATGTCTTCCTGCCGCCGGTGGAATCGACTGAAGCGTACATCGAACTGATTGCTGCGATTGAAGACACCGCGGCGCGCGTGAAAATGCCGGTGCTCATCGAAGGCTATGCGCCGCCGCCGGACTGGCGCCTGAAGCACCTCCGCGTGACGCCCGACCCCGGTGTGATTGAGGTCAACACGCAACCGAGTTCGACCTGGCGCGAACTCGAAGCCAACACGGTCGAGCTGTACGAACAGGCGCGGCTCTCTCGCCTCGGCACGGAGAAGTTCATGCTGGATGGCCGCCACACCGGGACTGGCGGCGGCAATCATCTGGTGCTCGGCGGACCAACACCCGTCGATAGCCCGTTCCTGCGGCGGCCGGATCTGCTGCGCAGCCTGCTCGGCTACTGGCTGAATCATCCTTCGCTCTCTTATCTGTTCTCCGGCGTTTTCATCGGCCCTACAAGCCAGGCGCCGCGCGTCGATGAAACAAGACCGGACGCGGTATATGAACTTGAAATCGCCTTCGGCCTGCTGAACGGCGAGATGCCCGGCTGCCCGCCCTGGCTCGTGGACCGCATCTTCCGCGATCTGCTTTCCGACGGCAGCGGCAACACTCATCGCGCGGAATTTTGCATCGATAAGCTCTACTCGCCCGATTCCTCGAGCGGCCGCCTGGGCCTGCTGGAATTGCGGGCGTTCGAAATGCCGCCGCATGCGCGCATGAGTCTGGCGCAGCAGCTTCTGGTGCGGGCGTTCATCGCAAAGTTCTGGAAGGCGCCCTATAACGATCCGCCGATTCGCTGGGGCACGCGCCTGCATGACCGCTTCCTGCTGCCGTATTACGTGGAGCAGGATTTCGCGCTCGTGGCTCAGGAACTGCGCGATTCCGGCTACCCGGTCGAAACCGAATGGTTCGCGCCGCACATCGAGTTCCGGTTTCCCGTGTACGGCCGCGTGAACTACTTCGGGATGGAACTCGAGCTTCGCCAGGCAATCGAGCCCTGGTATGTGCTCGGCGAAGAGCCGGGCGGTGGCGGAACAGCGCGCTTCGTCGATTCCTCCGTAGAGCGGCTGCAGGTTCGCGTGACCGGAATGGTCGGCGAGCGTTACTGCGTGACGTGCAACGGCCGCCGTCTGCCGCTGCAGCCCACGGGCACGCATGGCGAGTACGTGTGCGGCGTGCGCTATCGCGCGTGGCAGCCGCCGCGCTGCCTGCACCCGACGATCCCGATCCATACGCCGCTGGTCTTCGACATTCTCGATCTGGCGAGCGGGCGCTCGATTGGCGGCTGCGCGTATCACGTGGGACATCCCGGCGGACGGAATTATGAAACCTTCCCGGTGAACTCCAACGAGGCGGAAGCGCGCCGCCGCGCGCGTTTCCTGCCGTTCGGCCATACACCCGGACCGGTGGCGATTCCGCCCGTGGAGGACAATCCGGAGTTCCCCACCACACTCGATCTTCGCAGGGAAAATATCGGTAGAAGGCAGGCTGCATTGTGTTAAAGAGCGCTCAGGTAAAACCCACGTCGGTTGCTTCGGGCATACACGGGATGGTGCGGCAGTACGTCCCGCATGAAGGCCATTGGGATGAAGCATTGCTGCCTTCGGGCTTCCCCCGCCGTCACTGGAGGAAACTTTCGACGACGCTCGGAAGGATGGGATTCCGCCAGCTCACGCGGCACTGGCGGACCGGACAGCAGCTGATCCAGTCGAACGGCGTCACGTATAACGTCTACGGCGATCCGCAGGGCAAAGAACGGCCCTGGCTGATGGATCCAATCCCGCTCCTGATCGACGAGGGCGAATGGGCGTCCATCGAGCGCGCGATCGTGCAGCGCGCGACGCTGCTGAATACGATGCTCGCGGATTTGTACGGCGAGCAGAAGCTTTTGCAATCCGGCCGGATTCCTCCGGCGCTCGTGTTCGCGAATCCAAATTTTCTGCGGCCGTGCTTTGGCATGAGGCCGCCGGGCAATGCGTACATTCACAGCTATGCGGCCGACCTTGCGCGCTCACCGGACGGCAACTGGTGGGTGATCGCGGATCGCACGCAGGCGCCCTCCGGCGTCGGATATGCGCTTGAGAATCGCCTGGTGAGCGCGCGCACGCTGCCCTCGGCTTTCAATCTCTGCCAGGTGCGCCCGCTGAATCGATATTTCGACGTTCAGCGCGAGGCTTTTCTCGCGATGGCGCCGCGCTCGGTGGTGAATCCGCGCCGCAACCCGCGCGTCGTGCTGCTCACGCCCGGACCGCACAATGAAACGTACTTCGAACACTCTTTTCTCGCGCGCCACTGGGGCTTTCCGCTGGTGGAAGGCGCGGACCTGATCGCGCGCGACAACCAGATTTTCCTGAAAACGCTGGCGGGACTCGATCCAGTGGATCTCATTGTTCGCCGCGTGGATGACAGCTTCTGCGACCCGGTGGAACTGCGCGGCGAATCGCTGCTGGGCATTCCCGGCCTCCTGCAGGCAGTGCGGGCCGGCAACGTCGCGATCGCGAATGCGCTCGGCAGCGGCCTGATGGAGACGCCGGTCCACATGGCATTCCTTCCGGGCCTGTGCCGTGATTTGCTGGGAGAAGAGCTGCGAATGCCATCGGTCGCGACCTGGTGGTGCGGCCAGGAGCCGGCCCTGCGCTATGTGCTCGATCATCTGGAGGAACTGGTGATCAAGCCTGCATTCCCGCGCTTCGGCAAGAAAGTGGAGTTCCCGGGCCTGATTGACAAAGTGGCGCGCGCGGAACTGGCG
>CAZPZE010000015.1:0-23474 GCA_964590625.1 uncultured Solibacteraceae bacterium | reverse complement strand
GATCCAGTAAAGCGCCCGCGGGCGCTTCGGTTTACCGGATCAGGGCGGCTCTTCTGGAGATCAGGCCGGTAAAGACGCCCGTGGGGTCGTTCTTGAATGTTGTGGTTCCCGTGATCTTCAGGGTATCGGCAAGCATCGCCTGACAGCCGCCGGTAGTTGACACGGCGTAATCCAGTTCACCCGATCGGCCTCTCTCGGAGGACCGCGCGTTATCCCTCATGCAAAGAAGTCCATGGGCCCAAGCGCAAAAGGGGGCCGCGATGGTGCGGCCCCTGATTCGCGCGGTTCAATAACGGGCGTCGGGATGATTCGGCTCCGTGGTGACGTGATGGCTGCTGACCGATTTTTCGCCGGCTGAGGAGATATCCTGAGCGCCCGTGCGTTGGAGGATTTCCTTCGCGCGATCGATTTCATCGGAGGTATCGCAGTGGACGGATAGCAGCACGCCGCCATCCTTCACGCGATGCTCGTAGCGCTTCGCTTCGTATTCGGGGATGCCCATTCCGACGAGAGCACCGATGATTCCGCCCACCGCGCCGCCGGCGCCTGCTCCGGCGAGAGCGCCGACAATGGGGCCCGCCGCGATAAAAGGCCCAAGGCCAGGAATGGCGAGCGCGCCGATGCCGGCGAGCAAGCCAAGCGTTCCGCCGACCACGCCCCCCGTGGTCGCGCCGGTTGCCGTTCCTTCCGGCGCTTTGGTGTTCTTCTCGTGTGCGAATTCTTTGGAGCTCTGGGCATCCGGAAGGAGGACGGAGATGTCGTTATAAGCGAATCCGCCGGCCGCGATGCGGTCCACAGCTTCCTCGGCGTCGAGACGTTGTTTATAAATTCCAAAAACAGCGGTATTTTTGCCTGCCATATGATTCCTTTCGTTTTCACCTGTTAAGGCTTTACCGACAGTTCGTCTTTGACCTTGTCCGCGCTGCCTACAAGCAATGTTGCTTTGGAAACGATCGATTTCCTCTCGTCTTCGGAGCGCACGGGACCTTTGAGAGTGACCGTTCCATCCTGACTGATGACTTTGATGTTATGAGCGTAAGTGGAAAGAGATTTGTCATCGACAATCGACTTACGAATGGAGGCGGCCAGGTTCTGATCGGATGAGTTCAACTTTTGCTGGTCCGCGGTCGGTTCGCGGGACGCGCGGTCCCGCTGGTTGACTCTCGTGTTGTCCGGCTGTGTCTGGGCGCTGCCAACAAGGCAGAACGCGCCAAACAGAATCGGCACGAGGATTCTATTTATGCGCACAATGGTTGTCTCCTTCGCTGTCATCCGGGCGCATCCGCCCAGGTGCAGCCGAGAGTTGCACGCAGGACGCCATTCGGGGAAGGAAAATCGCAGCGGCTCATTCGTGATGGGCCGCGGGCCATGCGATATGCAGAGGATTGTCAGTGTTCCTGCTGCCAGGCGAGGGCGGCGGCCTGGAACTTCTCGATCGCGGCCCAGACGCCGAGACCGATACCCTGCCCCATTTGAGCGAGATCGGCCATGTTGTGGGCGAGCAGGATGGATACAGAACCAGCGGCCGGATCGGCTTCCCACCAGGCGCCATAGGCTCCCGGCCAACTGACGGTGCCGGGGCTGCCGCGGCGCTGAAAATCAGTGCGGCTGGTTTCGAGAACGACTGAGACGCCCAGGCCGAAGCCGCGGCCCGCGGCGAAAGGCTTCTGGCCGATCCATCCGGAATTGGCGCGCTGGTAATCAGTGAGTTGGTTAGTCATCATGGCGGCGAGCGTTTGTGGACGCAGGAGACGCACGCCATCGACTTCACCGTTGCCAAGGAAGAGGCGGGCGAATTTCAGGTAGTCGTCAACGGTGGACCAGAGGCCGACACCGCCCGATTCATATGCCATCTCCGGGGGACGCTCCGCGACCACTACCCCGCCCCACGTGAGACGTCTGGTCAGGCGGCGCTGTTCATCGAAACCGTAAGCGGCGGAGCGGCGGTGACGTTTTTCGGGAGGAACGAAAAACGCGGTGTCCTTCATGCCGAGAGGAGCGAAGATGCGGCGGTGGAGCACGGCGCCGAGCGAAGCGCCTTCGATGCGCGCGATCAGCAGGCCGAGCAGATCGGTGGAGCATCCGTAGTGCATCAGGTGGCCGGGCTGATCGATCAACGGCAGTCTGGCGAGATTGGCGATCCACTGATCGGGGGCGACGTCGGTATCGATATCGCCGCCGAGGGCTTCGCGATAAGCGCGATTGATAGGGTTCCGGTGAGGATCGCCGTACGTCAGTCCTGAACGATGGGTCAGCAGGTCTTCGAACGTGATCGGCCGGGAGGCGGGGCCGGTTTCGTCGAGCGGACCGGCGGGCGAACGCAGGACTCGCATTTCCGAAAACTCGGGAGCGTAGCGGGCGATCGGGTCGTGCAGGGCGATGCGACCTTCGTCGACCAGCATGAGGGCGGCGACCGAAGTAATCGGCTTCGACATGGAGGCCAGCCGGAAAGTGGTGTCGCGCTCGACAGGGAGGCAGGCTTCGATATCGCGCCAACCAGCACAAACGGCGTGGGTTTCGCCCTTCCGCCAGACGAGGCCAGCGGCGCCGGCCAGTTCGCCGGCCTCGACTTGTTCGTTAATGGCTGCGAAGAGCTGCGGTTCCGGATTCATGTTCGACCTCACAATTTCATAGTTGAACTATAAAATAATTTCATTATAAAATAAAGTTAAAGATGGAAAGTTCAGGCCGGTCGCATGCCAAGGGCGACAAACGCGAACGCACCCGAGCCAAACTGCTGGAAGCGGCGCGAGCGCTGATTCGAGAGAAAGGTCATGAGCAGGCGACGCTCGAAGAAATTGCGGAGCGCGCGGGCATGACCACGGGCGCGATCTACGGGAACTTCAAAAACCGGGAAGACCTTTTTATTGCGCTGGCGCAGACGTACTGGGCTCCGGTTGTGCCCAGGGTGAAACTGGGCGCGAGCTTTGCCGAGGTCATGCGGAGCATGGCGGAAGCGACGATCGCGGCGATTCCGGATCGAAGCGCCGCGGCGGTAGGGCGGCTGACGGGGATGGCGTATGCGCTGTCGCATCGCGAAATGCGGGCGCGAGTCACGGAAGTGACGGCACAGAGTTATGCTTTCGGGGAGCAGTGGCTTCGTGAGGCAGTGAGAGAAGAAGAACTACCGATGCCCGCGGACCAACTGGTGCGGGTGATCCATGTTTTGACCGAAGGATTGGTCTTTCAGCGTCTGCTGACTCCTGAACTGATTCCGGACGATGTCATTCGGGCCGCATTCGCGGCGCTTGCCCACAAACCAGGGGACTGATGAGGCAGGGGAAGAGTAGCGCCATTACATTGGCGGGCTTTTTGCGTGTAAGGGCTTGCGGAAGGAGAATGACACATGTCTCGTATGTCAACCATGACCTGGAGGACGGCGGCAGGGGCCGCGATGTTTGCGGCGGTACAGTTCGCATTCGCTTTATCGCTGGCGCCAGCCGCACAGGCGCAGGACCGCGGCTATGAACGCACGAGGAGCCTCGAACCGGGCACGGTGATTCCGGTGCGGGCGGACGAAGCGATCGATTCGCGGGCCGTCGATCATCGGATTTACAGGGGTTTTGTAACCGAGGATGTTCGCAATCAGCAGGGACGCGTGGTGGTACCGGCGGGATCTCCTGTCGAACTGGAGGTTCGCGTTGCGCCGGACAGGGACCTGCGGCTGGACCTGGTTTCGGTCGTGGTCAACGGACAGCGGTATGGGATCCGGACCAATCCGAAGCATGTGGAGGCGCGCGAGGAAGGCGGGCTGGTGGGTGGCATCGTGGGGGCGATCACGAATGGCGAGGTCAGCGGGCGCGAAGTGCGGATTCCGCGCCAGGCCGTTATGAGATTCCGTCTGGATGAGCCTCTGTTCGTGGGGATTGCCGACCCGGGCTATGAACGCGGGGGGCATCATTATCACCACAATTACGACGACGATTACTATCGCGGGCGTTAACGGCGGCTGTTAAAGCTTCGATCGGCCAGGCGGCACCGATGGAAAAGGCGATCACCTGGCCGATCCTTCAGAAAGCTATTTTGTGACGCCGAAGCAGTAGAGCATGCCGTCGTAAGTTCCGAGATAGACTTTGCCGTTGATGGCAGTCACGCCGGAGAAGTGATTGAACGACGTGATCTGATCGCCGCTTGACCAGAGTTCTTTGCCGGTTTCGCCATCGAGAGCGAACAGTGTGGCGTGTCCACTCTTTGCGGCGCGGAGCTCGGAGGTCATGTGCAGGCCTTCATCGGGCCAGGCCTGGCGGGTTTCTTCGCCGCTGCCGTAGGAGAAGACGATGCCGTTGGCGATAACGGGCGGTTCGCCGCGATGCATGTCGCGGGATACCCAGACCGCCTGCACTTCAGGCTTGCCGTTGACTTCCACCATTTTGAATGCCGCGACGCCGCCTTCCTTCGCGGCGGGCTGATTCACGATGGGGAATTTCATCTGCGAGTGAGTGGGTCCCCAGAAGGGAGCGAGAATCCAGCGGGTTCCGGAGGGATCTTCCCAACTCGAGAGAGCGCCCCAGCTTCCGGCGTCCTGGAAGTCAACTTCTTCGTTGCAGAACAGCGGGGTTTTGAAGAGCGGAGTGTGGTGGTCGGCGCCGCCAATGTTCTTCGGGTCCAGGAGATAAATGCGGCACTCCTTGCCGGAAGCGGCAAGATACTCTTTGCCTTTCCAGTTGAAGATCGTCGGGGTGTTGTTCGGATCGAGATCGCGATGCCAGAGCCACGCCCAGTTCGGAGGGGTGAAGTAATTGACGACGTGATAATTTCCGTCGGGCTGCAGTTTGAATCCGACCATGCTGTTCGCGACGATCAGGTTGTTGGGATCGCTCGTGTCGACGTTGCCGTCACCGGTGGTGGTCCAGACGACGCCGTCCTCGTCGATTGCAGGACCACGGCGTCCCCAGAGACCACCGCTGCGTCCGAAGCCGACCGAGCCATTGACCTTGTGTTCGGGATCGTTAACGTCGGTTGAGATGATGCCGCGCCCGCCGGCCGCGGCGATCACGCGAGTTCCCTGGAGCTGCAGCGAAAATTTGCTGGTGCCGAAGGTGAAGGGCGCCTTCACATCTTCGCCATTCGAAATATCGAGCGAGTGGAGATTGCCGCCGCCGTCGGTGACATACATGGTGCGATGGCCGTTGGCGTCCGCCGGACCAATGGCGGGAACATCCGTGCTGCCGCCGGGTCCCAGGAATCCCATGGATGCGAACTCCTCGAGCGTTTTGGGCGCGGGAGCGCCGCCACGCCCCTGCCCCTGATTCGGGTAGTTGAAATGCTTCATCCAGACTTGTTTGCCGTTCGACGTGTCATAGGCGTAGACGTTGTCATCGGTGCCGACGACGAGGACGAGCTCCTTCTTTCCGGCGCTGGTGGGCACGTCCGTGACGACGAGCGGATCCATCAGCGAGTGGAGAGCATGGAACTGATTTTTGGTCTGCGCCTTCCAGAGCAGTTTCATGCCTTTGACGTTGTCTTTGGTGAAGACCTTTTCGTCTTTGACCCAGCCGGAACGGACTCCGTCGCCGCCATCGGTGAGCCAGTCCGCGCTCCACCCGATGCCAGAAGTCACGATGCAGCCAACAGCGAGGGTGGCGGTAAATACACATTTATTCATGATCGATATCTCCTGATTGGCGTCGCTATTTCGGGGTTTCCATTCCGTACGCGTAGACATTGTTGTCGTGCGTGGAGAAATAAAACTGACCATCGGCGACAGCGATGCCGCTGGTTGCATAGGTGGCCGCTTTGGTTCCGCTGTTCCAGAGGTCCCTGCCGGTCGCGGCATCGAGCACATAGATCACGGCGGGCTTTGCGAGCTTCTCGTGCTCGGCGACGGTTTTCGCGGGCTTCGATGATTTGCCCGTCGAAAGCGCGTAAACGAGGCCGTTGGCGAAGACAGGAGCGGCCGGCGAGATCAGATCGCGCGAAGTCCAGACCGGCGTGAGGGAAGGCTTGCCGCCCTGATCCGCGACTTTGAACGCGACGATAGAGCCGTTGGGCGCCGCGCCATTCGAGGCGGGGACACCGGCGGCGGGACCGTTAATGGACGCGAAGATCCAGCGGGTTCCGTTGGCTTCGGCGGTGGCGAACGAGTTCCAGATGCCGTTGCCACTGGCGTCCGCCGCGGCGATGACCGCGCTCTGCGCGAGCGGCGTGTGGTGGTCGGAACCGCCGAGGGATTTTGCGCCGAGCAGATAGATGCGGCCATCGCGGCCGCCGGCAATGACGACTTCGGCGCCGTTCCATTCGAAGACGGCGGGAGTGGCACCGGCGACAGCGGCATCTTTAGCGGCTGCGGGGCGTGTACCGTTGGGCGTGAAGTAGTCTTTGACGGCGAGAGTTTTGCCGTCGATCGCGAGAACAGTATCACTGTACTTGCCCGCGACGGAACCGCTGCCGTCGGCGACCTGGCCGAAGAGCGTTCCGTCATTACCGACGGCGATGCCACCGGTTCCCGCAAAACCGGTGCCGTTCGTCGGGAGCGACTTCACGGTTTTCGGCGGCGTGTCCGCGCCTTCGGCGGGAACCGCAATATCCATCGCATAGAGAGCGTTCGGGCCGCCGCAGTCATTCTGAGTGGCGGCGTAGACGACGCTGTTGTCGACGGCGAGACCGCTGACGTTCGAATTCGCGGGAACGAATTTCGCTGCGGGTTCGACGGCGGTATCGCCATCCTGTTCACGAACCCAGCGCAACCAGCCATCGCTGCCGAGCGCGTAAACGGATGGCTGCGGGCCGCGCGGGCGCACGCGGCGACCGCCTCCTCCTCCGCCACCACCACGAGCCGGACCGCTGCCGCCGCTTGCAGCGCCACCGCCTGCTCTTCCACGTCCCCCGGCGTTGATGCGGCCAGGCAGGGTGATGTCCGCAGTCAGACCGCCGGGGCAGGCGAGGGTCGAGGCTGAAGCCGCAACCTTTTCTTTGCTGCCGAGAGGTGAGCGCGAGAATTCGCGGCCGAGTTCGGAATCGATCGCATACACCGTGTCATTGGATGAACCAACGTAGAGGAGAGCCTTGAAACCTTTCCACGTGACGATGCGCGAGAGAACCAGGGGAGTACCGAGGGCGTTTTCACCTTTCGCTGTGTTGTCGAACTTGTGGGTGTAGATGAGTTTGATGTCTTTCGCGGATTGGGGCGAGAGCGCGGTTTCGGATTTGGCCCAACCATCGCGCGAAGGTCCGCCGCCTGTGGAAGGCCAGTCAGCCCACGCTATGACTCCGGCCAACGCGGCCAACGCAAACACTGCGAGTCTTTTCATTTCCTGAAGCACCTCGAATAATCGTGTTCGACGAGAACACACAGACAGTTCTTCTCTACAGAAGCGCTCGCGCGCGCCGAAGAGTTACCTGAGCTTACTACTTTTCCGTGAATTGGGAAACATCTTTTGGCATGTTTTATTGGATGATCCAATGAAGTCTTCATTGGCCGGCGGGATTGACGTGGAGCTTGCCACCGGAGGTGAGCCGGCCATAGCCAGTGAAGAGAGAATCGTTCCAGTAACAGGCGAGGTCATGCTGCTTCTCGGTTTCAGACTTACAGGCATAAGCCTTCGCGTGAATGGGAAGCGGATAGCTTTTGCCGGCTATGGTTACTAAGTCATAGTCGGTCTTCAGATCAACCCACTCCAGCGGAAAGTCTTTCGGGAGGGCGCTCGACGAGGCTTCGATGCGAAGCGTCTGATGCGTTGTGATATCGATCCAGATGCGGCCGGAGAATGCGGGATTGCAGCTTGCGGTGGAGACGGCGCCGGGAAGAGCCGCCGCATTCACACGCCAGGTGGAGTGGGACTGATCGACGGCGAAGTCGTAGCGATACGTGCGGTGTTTGCGGAGCGTCTGCGATTGCGGGTGGCTGAGTACGGCCGCGGAATCGGAAGACAGGACTATCAGAGGTTCCGCAAACAGTTCGCCGCTGGTGGAAATTCCCGCAGGCATCCAGTCCGATGGGAAGCCGTTGACGGTGAGGTTCGAATACGTTTCCCTGCCATGGTCGATCGTGAGGCTGACGGATGTCGTATTCAGCAATTCCCAGAAATGGATGCTCTCAGCGGTGATGGTCCAGCTGGGGCGGACACCGCGGTAGCGGTAGATCCTTCGCTTCACGATGTAGTCGGGAGCGCCAAGTGCGAGCGCCTGTGCAGTTCGGCGGGCGGCCTGAATGACGGAATCGGGACTCGGCTTTTTGGGGCTGGCGACAGAAGTGCTGGTGACAATCGAGGCGAAGAGCGCGGCGCTGAGCAGGAGAATCACCCCCCGGCGCGGGTGAAAATGGAGACGAATGAAATTGAGGCTCATTCTCGCGCTTCTGTTTGCTGCCTCGGCGTGGGGCGGTCCGCCGTTTCAGACGGACGATCCCGAACCGATCGACTTTCGTCATTTTGAGTTTTACACCTTCGCCAGTTCGGATGGCACGCCGATTGAAACCGATACCGCCGGGCCGGCCGCGGAATTCAACTGGGGTCCGCTGCCGAACGTCCATCTGCACATCATTATTCCTGGCACCGCGATTCTGCCGAGTGACGGCCCGCGCGCTTATGGGCTCGGCGACATCGAAACCGGGATCAAATACCGCTTCGTTCAGGAGACGAAAAAACGTCCGATGATCGGAACCTTCGTGATGATCGAGCTTCCGAGCGGCAACGCCGATCGCGGTCTGGGCATCGGGAAGACCTGGTACAAGCTGCCGCTGTGGCTGCAGAAGAGCTGGGGGCCGTGGACCACATACGGTGGTGGAGGAGAGGTGGTTTACAGCAGCAAGGTCCCAGGCTTTCGCAATTATCCGTTTGCCGGCTGGCTGGTGCAGCGCGATCTGGGGAAGAAGTGGACGCTCGGCGCGGAAGCTTTCCATCATGGTCCCGAGGGCGAGGCGGCGCCGCAGACCGAAGCTTCCACGCTCGTCGATTTCGGCGGCTATTACAAGTTTCATGGCGATGAGAGCTATCAGCTTCTCTTCTGCTACGGCCATTCGATCGTGGGACAGACCGAGAACTATGCGTATCTGGGGCTTTACTGGACGTGGGGTCCGAAAGACGATCAGGACCACGGCAACACTTCGGGGCTTTTCGGAACGCATGCCATGCCTGGTCCAGCGGGATCAGGCGGCGCGTTCTGAACTCAGCGCGCCGTCAGGAGCAATCCGAGCGAGGCCGCAACGAGCGCGGGCGGCATCACGAGGAGGCCGGCTTTCAGGAAGGTCCAGCCGCTGATGTGCTCTCCCTCGCGGCGCAATGCAATCAGCCAAAGCACGGTGGCGAGGGAGCCGGTCACGGAGAGGTTCGGACCGAGGTCGGTGCCAATCAACACGGCATGGCGCAGATAGGCGGGCACGCTGACCATTTGAAGAGCGCTGCCGGCGAGCAGGCCGGACGGAAGATTGTTCATCAGATTCGAAAGCGCGGCGACACCGAATGCCGCTGACAAGGCTCCGGCAAACGGCGGAAGGCCAGCGAAGCTGCGCAGGGCATAAGTGGCCGGATGCAAGGCTCCTGCTTCATCCATTCCGGCGACGAGGACAAAGAGACCGGCGACGAGCGGGAGCACGCTCCAGGAAACTGCGCCGGCCACTTCGGCGATCGCGTTGCGCGCGGCACTCGTGGCGAAGACGAGCGCGGCGACGGACGCCAGGAATGTCGGCAATCCCAGGCTCAGTCCGAAGGCCGAGGAAGCGATGAGTACAACACCGGCGAAGGAAATTCCCCAGGCTGCTTTCCGTCCTTCGGGCGAAAGATCGGGGACGTTAATGTCATCGGCCACGATTCCCTGCAGATCGCGATGAAAGAGTGCGCGCAGTACGAGGAAGGTGACGGCAATGGACAAGAGCGAAGGGACGATGAAGATCTTCAGCCATGTGAAGAGCGGAGGGAGGTGGCTGCCGTAGATCACGAGATTGGCCGGATTCGAGATCGGGAGGACGAAGCTGGCGGCATTCGCGATGAACGCGCAGCTGAACAGGCAGGGGAGCGCTTCGGCGCGTGCTTTGCGGACGGCCGCGTATACCGCCGGTGTCAGAACGACCGCGGTGGCGTCATTCGAAAGGAAGACGGTCACCAGCACACCCACCGCGTAGACGAGAAGGAAGAGCCGGGCGCGCGAGCCGCGAGCGGCCTGGACAGCGTGACTGGCGAGCCAGTCGAATACTCCTTCGCGGCGAGCCAACTCGGCCAGCAGCATCATGCCGGCGAGAAAAAGGTACACGTCGGCGCCCCGGGCGATCGCGGCGCCAGCTGCGCGGGGCGAAACCAACCCGAAGAGCACCAGCAAGGCGGCGCCCAGACAGGCCCACACGGCTTCGGGCCAGCGGCGGGGACGGAACAGAATGCCGGCGATCGCGGCGGCGGCGATCGCCCACACCAGTATGCTGTTCAAACTCCGGCTCCGTGCAGACGTTGTCCTTTCAGAGATCCCCTGGGGATGTCCTAAAGCCAAGGTACTGTACGGCGAAGCCGCGAGCGGCGGTCTACATCAGATGCACAACCAAACCCGGCATGAGGCGCTGCAGGTTTTTGAGAGACCGGGCGTGCCAGGGATTCTTTTCGGACGCGATGAACTCCAGGTTGGCTTCGTGGCGATCGCGAGCGGCGATGACGAAGCGCGAGAACATGGTGATCCCGGAGCTGTTCAGAAACTCGAGGTCGCGCAGGTCCAGAACGATGGGCCTTTGAGTATCGGCCAGCATTTCCATGAGCATGTCGAGAATGGGCGTGTAGTCCGATGCGCCAGAGAGCCGAAGGGCGCCCTTGAAACATACGCGCGGCGTATCCTCAAACCGCTGGATTTCGAACGATTCGTCTTTGATGATCTTCATGCCGTTGCTCCAGCAAGATCTTTCAGTGAGAGCACTGCACGGGTCGTTACCGTCATGATATCCGGCTTAGCCGGATCCGACTCAAACTCCCAGCCCATACGCGCGCTGTAGTCCGTTAGGATCGTCAGGAGGCCGAGGCACGACTTCTGGGTGGGTGCTTCTCCAGAATTGTTTTCGAGCTGCCGGACCAGCAACTCACCGGCATCCTCTTTGAGGATCCGCTCCACGAATTCCCTATACTGACGCGCCTGCGCCGGGTTTACACCGTTGGTGGCACGGATGGTGATGGATTCCTTCGACAATTCCAGATAGATGCCGATCGGAACGTCGACGGTGCGCTCATGGTATTTCATGGCGTTCTCCAGCAGTTCATTGGCGATGTACGTTACGGCGTGACGTATCGCCTGCTGGGTGGCCGCATCCATCGACTCACTGGCGGTGGGCAGGAACGTGGTGACGTAATCTCCGAGGAAGTCCGCGGAGAGGCCGTTATTGCGCCAGCGCGACTGGAGCGGGGCGCTGAGCGGTGAAAAGGCGAGATGCAGATACTCGCATTGCTCCTCCGCGGAATTCCGGCAGTAGCCGAGGGTTTCAATTGGCATAACAGGGTGCAGCAAATCTCCTTTAGTATTCTGCTCGATTTCTTCCGCGGCGTTTGGCCAGATAGAGGTTACGGTCGGCATCATCGACGAAGGCGCGGAGGTCGCGGTGATCCGGGCTCACGGGAACTCTGCAAACGACTCCGACACTCACCGTCACGCAATTACTGACAGCGGACTTCGCGTGCGGGATATTCTCAGCTACAACTGCGGCCAGGATCGATTCGGCTCTCTTCATCGCGTGTTCGCGTCCCGCGCCGGGGAAGATGGCAGCAAACTCCTCGCCACCGTAGCGGGCCACGAGCGAGCGGCTTCCACAGCATTTTTCGATCGAATGCGCCACGATTCTGAGGCACTCATCCCCGGCCTGATGTCCGTAGAGATCGTTGTACGCCTTGAAATAATCCACATCGCAGAGCAGGAGGGCGATGGGTTCGGAGAATGCGGCGCAGCGCTCCCATTCTCTGGCGAGGTATTCGTCGAATCGACGGCGGTTTGCAATGCGGGTGAGACCGTCAATCCGGGCCTTTTCGCCTTCTTCGGCCGCGGTATCGCCCTGCTCGATCAGGATCTGAACCAGAACTTCGAGGTCACCTTTTTCCTGACGAATTGCCGTCAGCACGCGCTGCAGCTTTTCCTCAGAGGCCTGCCGTTCCTGGATTTCGGCGGTGAGGCTCTGACTGAGGCGGTAGAGGTGCTCCTGCAGGATGTCGCCGTGTTCGTTCGAGAGGGCGAGTTCAATCTGATAGTCCTGAATCTCGCGAGTCAGGCAATCGATCTTCCGCTGCAGTTCCGCCTTTTCCGGCGCGAAAGAGCTTTCCGGGCCGGGAGCGGGCAGCACAGCCGATGTTTCCCGAGCTTGCATAATCTACGCCGGCTTGACCACGAGGAGACTGACGTCATCCATCAACTGCTGGACGCCGATATAGTCGCGGAGGCTCTGCAGCACGGTTTCGCGAATGTGGTGCGCAGGCTGGGTGTAGCTCTTCTTCAGCACTTCCGCCAGTCTCTCGATTCCATATTGGTGGCCATCGGGATTGATGGCTTCGGTGATGCCGTCGGTGTAAGCCACCATGACGTCGCCCGGCTGCAGGGGAACTTTGGCTTCGGCGATGAAAGGCGAAATGTCGGGTTCGATGCCGAGCGGGAAGCCCAGATCAATCGTGTCGTGCCGTTCAAGCGAACCGTTGGCGCGCATGATGAGAATTTCTTCGTGCTGACCGGCGATGGTGACGAACCGGTCCTGATAGTGAAGCAGGCTCAGGGTCAGGCTGCGGTCGCTCTTCATGCGATGGGAATTATCGTAGACAACGCGGTTCAGCACTTCGAGGAATCGGCGGCTTTCGAAGCGGCCGCTTGCCAGCAGGGTGCGGATCGCGGTCTGCACCATGATGGCAAGGACACCGCTTTCGAGGCCATGTCCGGTAACGTCACCGATGCCGAGGACAATTCCGTTGTCGTGCGCGACGACGTCGAAGTAATCACCGCCGACTTCGGTTGCGGATTCCATGTGGCCGGAGATGTCGAGGCCGGCGATGGCGCGAAGATCGTCATCGCAGGGGAGGATCATCTTCTGGAGCCGCTGCGTTACTTCGAGCTCCGAACTCATACGGAGATTTTCGCGGGTCAGCCTCTCGTTCAGCCTCCTGATTTCCGCCTGAGCCTGTCTTCGTTCCGTGATATCGGTCATGACGCCGACGAGCTCATTTTTATCGCCGGCCGTGATGAGCTGGATCGAGGTGCGAAGCCAGACGATGCGGCCGTCCGCCGCAATCATGCGGTGTTCGAAACACTGCGCTTCAGGATGCTCGGCGGCGGCTGCGCAGCGGGCGGTTACGAGAGCACGATCGTCCGGATGCACGCGATTGATCAGGAAGGACGGAGCGGTTGTCCACTCCTGCTGCGGAAAACCGAGCAGCTGTTCGGCCTCGTGATTGATATAGCTGAGGTGAGCACCCGCGGCGTCGCCTTTCCAAAGGACGACCTGGACCGACTCGACGATCTGGCGGTAGCGCTGCTCGCTCTGGAGCAGTTCCATGGCCTGCGCGGAGAACCGGCGGTCGACGAGCGAAGTGAGAATCGCGAGACTGAGGACGGTGAGGGCGATCGCCACAACACCGACTCCGCCGAGAGCAGTGACGCTCACGGCGTGAGAAATGTCGATCGCTTCGGACATCGGGGCGAAAGAAACGGCCGCCATACCGGTGTAATGCATGACGGGAATGGCGAGGCCCATCAGGACGGCGCTGGCGATTTTTTGCCAGCCCATGGATCGCGTTTCTTCGCGCAGATGGAAGGTGAGCCAGAGGCCAACCCAGGAGATCACGACAGCGAGAACAACCGAGAGGGCGACGATCGGGATCGAATACTGGCACATCGCTGCCAGACGCATCGCTTCCATTCCGATGTAGTGCATGGATGCGATACCGGCGCCCATGAGCAAGCCGCCGAGTGCGATCGACAGAATTCCCAGGGACCGGCGGCTGACGATGAAGAGTGCAACAAAAGAGGCGGCGACGGCCGCGAGCAGTGACAGCAGCACGGTAGGCCAGTCATAGAGGACTGGCATCGGCAGCGAATAGGCGAGCATGCCGACGTAGTGCATCGCCCAGATTCCCATCCCCATAGAGAAGGAACCGCCGGCTAACCAAAACAGGCGGGTGCGGCCGCGGGCTGCGGTGACGCGTCCTCCGAGATCAAGAGCTGCCCAGGATGCCAGGACAGCGAGCAGCACAGAGAGCCCGACGAGGCGGTAATCGTAAGAGCCGGTTAATGCAGTGTGTGGCGGCATCAGGATCGTTCCTCAAACGTTGAAGGATTGCGTTCCCGGGCGGCCTTTTGAGCCGTTCCTTCATTCAGAGCGTAACATCGAATTCATGGATTTTTGCCGCTCTATTTAGTTAACAGAGGCCGGTAAGTCACTTAAAATACTGCTTGTTATCCATAGGGAATATGCGGGGGCATCTATGAGTTACCAGGAAATTTGCGGGAAACGAATGAGATCAGACTCGGGGACTATTCCCATCGCGCTGACAGACTTCCAACCTGACTTCCCTTCGTTAGCGTTGAGCTGCGGTAAAGGAAAAGTTATCGTCAAATCGTAGTCACTGCTGGCGCTTCCTATATGCAACAGGAACAGGGAGTGAAAGAACTGATTTCGATTGCCGGTCCGGAGATTACGCTCCATTCGCTGACGGCGGATGCCCGGCCCCAATGCTGTGTGATGCTGGGACTCGCTGAAGGAAAGCTGCATGTCCGCAGCGCGCAGTGGATCCAGCCGGGGTCCCGCATGCGGGCGCAGTTCGAGCATCATTCCTTTACCGGCGAAGTCGAGTACTGCATGGAGAAGGGCACGTGGTTTCGTGTCTGTATCGATCTCCTGGCCGAGGACGACCAGCGGCGGAAGCCGCGCCTGGCGCTTCGGCAGCGGGGATTCGTGACAACCCTGTCCGGTACCGGCCCGTCCACTTCACCGGGAGTGCTGCTGGACCTCGCCATTGCGGGAATGCGTATTGAAGTTCCTGACCGCGTCGAAAACGGCACGATGATTTATATCGAGACCGAGAATGCACTCATCGCCGGCGAAGTCCGGCATTGCCGCAAGGGATCAGGCGGCAATTTCGAGGCCGGCGTGGATGTGACCGATATTCTGCCGGCAATCGAGCTGAAAAGCCCGGCATCCGGCAGGCTGGGACGCATTCGCAACAAGCTGGGGCGTTTCATTTCCGGAGAAGAAGGCTGATGTTGTTGTGGGTAGCCTGCGGGTTCTTCGTGCTTGCGATTGCTGCCGCGGCGGCTGGATTCTGTTCGCACCTGCCCGCACTCGGCGTCCATCGCCAGCCAGGTTACTCCCCGGTTGACCCCAAACGCTATCAGGCATTGATCCAGCTTTTGCGGACGCTGGATACCGATCTGCCGGATGATCCGCAACGTCGAAAGATCGCGAGGGAAGAGCGGCACGAACGTATTCGGGCTTATCTTCGGGCGCTCACGATCGACTACGGGCGGCTTCTCCATGAGCTCCGGCTGATCGTGGTGCGATCGCAAACGGATCGTCCGGAACTGATCCATACTCTGGAGAAAAACCGGATTACTTTTGCATGCGCGATGTGCCGGATCGACCTTCGCCTGAGTCTGAACCGTTGGAGAATTGGTGATGCCGAGCTCCTGACGAAGGAGGTAATGACACTGGTCAATGGACTTCGCGCGCTTCAGTTGAGGACAAGGTTCGTGATGGAATCGACGGCGTGGGGCGCTGACACTGTTACTTAACGGCGCAACAGGAATATAACCCAAAAATTATAAATAGATTTAAGGGGAATTCCGGGGCTCCAGACAGTAGAGCGATTACAGATGGGCGCCGACAAGATTCGCAGGCAATCCTGCCAAAACGAGGTACCGATGCAGATTACCGCTGTAAATTCGGCCGCCGCATACGGGAGAACCCCAGACGAGGCCGCGCAACTGCGTTCCCTTCGAACGCGTCTTCGATCTCTCGGTGTCGGAGCCGGAGAGTTCAATGTTGTACGCGATCCGGCCACACAACGCTTCGTGGTTCAGGTACTGGATCCTGAATCAAAGACCGTTATCGATCAATTCCCGGCCGAGGACGTTCTGAAGCGGCTCGCCGCGGAGTAGATCCGATCACTCGGTCAGCTGTCACTCGACGGCCCATCTGCGGCCGGCAGCGTGAAGTAAAAGGTGGCCCCTGCTCCGGGCTGCGATGCTACCCAGATCCGGCCACCATATTGCTCAACAATCTTCCTGCAAATCGCGAGCCCGATCCCGGTGCCGCCGTATTTCGGATCGCTGTGAAGCCGTTTGAAGACGCCGAAGATTCGTTCGTGGTACTCGGGCGGGATACCGATTCCGTTATCGGCAATGGAAAATTCGTAATTCGAGCCGCGTTTTTGCGCCGCGATGTGGATGCGCGGCGGTTCGGATTCGTTTCGATACTTCAGTGCATTTCCGATCAGGTTCTGGAATAACTGCTGGAGATGAGGTCCGCGAGCGTGGACCGCCGGCAACGCGTCATGAGTAATCGCGGCGCCGGTTTCGGCGATGAGTTGTTTCAGCGCCACGAGCGCCGCCTCCAGCAGCGATGCGGCGTTCACAACGCGCGCGACTTCCTGCTCGGAACCGCTCCGCGTGTAAGCGAGCAGGTCCGAGATGAGCTGCGCCATTCGCTGCGCGCCCTCCGTCACCTGGGCGATGAACACGTCGGCTTCATCGTCAAGCCTGCCCGCGTATCGCCGCCGGAGAAACTGCGCGAACACGGCGACATTCCGAAGCGGTTCCTGCAGATCGTGCGATGCCGAATAGGCGAACTGTTCCAGCTCGGCGTTGGCCCGCCGCAACTGCCGCTCGGTTTCGAGCTGCTCCGTGATATCGGTGTTGGTGCCGAACCACCTCACGATGGTTCCCGCCTGGTCGCGAATGGGCACGGCGCGCGTTAAGAACCAGCGGTACGTGCCGTCTTTGCCGCGGAGCGGGAAAGTCTCTTCCCACGCGACGCCCTGCTCGATGGAGCGCCGCTCATTTTCGAGAACGCGCTCCACGTGGTCCGGATGATGCACGTATTGCCAGCCCCGGCTGTCCATCTCCTCGAACGTGGTCCCGGTGTATTCGTACCAGCGCTGGTTGTACCACTGGACCGAACCGGCAGCATCGGTGATCCACGCGAGCTGGCTCATATTGTCGGCCAGCGTGCGAAAGCGTTCTTCACTGGTGCGCAGGGCTTCCTCGGCCTGCTTCCGCTCAGTCACATCTGCGGCGACGTAGCAGAAGCGCGTGCGGCCGTCGCGTGTTGAGCCAATCGGCGACAAACTCACTGACAACCAGCGATCCCCGCCCGGACCCTTGTGCACATGTTCGAAGCTGACCGGACGTCCGGTGATCGCGCTCGCTCTGTAGTGTTTGATCCAGAGCTCCACCGTGCCGGGCTCCGCGCCCAGTTCAGCGCGAGCCAGCCTGCCGGCGGTGCTGCCTGCCTCCGCGCCGAAGAAGCGGCAGGTGGCGTAGTTGTCATAGACATGAAAAATGTCATCGCCGCGGATTTCGGTGACGCCCGTCAGCAGAGGCGAATTGTCGTATACGGCGCGTAACGTCGCTTCACTCTCACGCAGGGCGAGCTCGGCCCTGATGCGCGATGTGGTCTCCCAGGAGGAGTTCAGGATGCCCCATCCTTTATCGCCCGGCAGCCGAACGCGGTGCAGCGACCAACTGAACCATGCCTCCTCGAGCGGACCATTCGGTGTCCGGCGAATCGGATAGAAGGCATCCACTACCTGATGCGGCTCGCCGGTCGCGAGAACACGCCGGCAGAGCGCGGCGAGGTCCTCTCCTCCTTCGGGCCATAACTCATCGAGCGTCTTGCCGATCATCCGTTTGCCGGGCGCGATCGCCTGATAGGCGGGATTGACGAGTTCAATCCGAAGATCCCCGCCGCCGATGAGGCAAACCGCCGCCGGCATATGGCCCACGATGACCTGAAGCAGTTCGCGCTCGTCGCGAAGCATCTGCTCGGCGCCCTTTCGCTCACTGATATCGCGGAACACCAGGACAACGCCGACGATCGCGCTTCCCTCACGAATGGGAGCCGCGGAGTTGCCAATCGGGATCCTGCGGCCGTCTCTCGCAAGGAGCAGCGTCTCTCTGGTTCCGCCGATGAAGCGATCTTCGGACAGCGCCTGACTCACCGGATTTTCCACCGGAAGTCCGGTTTCGCTGCAGAGGACGAAAATCTGCTCGAGCGGCCTGCCGACGGCTTCGACATTGTTCCAGCCGGTGATCGATTCGGCGCCGGTATTCAGGAATGTGATTGTGCCTGATACGTCAGTCGTAATCACAGCGTCGCCAATGCTGGCGAGCGTGGTCTCGTAGCGCTGCCGCTCGTTTCGTTCGGAGTCCTCCGCACGCAGAGCACGGCCGACGGCGCTGCGCTGAGAACGGCTGAGCAGGCCAATGCCGAACCCGACTACCACCAGCATCAGCACGGCAACCTGATCGTCGCGATCTCTGATCAACAGTGTGCCGGTGGGCTCGGCGAAAAAGTAGCTCGCGACGAGTACGGAGAGAACAATGGAAACCAGAGCGGCGCCGAATCCTCCGAACCATGCGGCGAAGGCGACGGCGCAGAAGAACAGCGTGAATGGAAGATTGGTGCGCCCGATGAGCGGGACGAGAGCTGCGCGAAGAAGCGCGATCGCCAGCACGGCCATCACGGCGGCACCGTACCGCAGGAGAGCCGGGCGCTGCCAGGCGTCGGGTTCGGGGCTGGCGAACGGCCGCAGCGAGAAAGCGAACAGAAAAAGAAGCACCATCGAGCCGGCAATGGTTGCCAGAAGGGCTGTGCCCGCGGCGGCTTCACGCAAAGCGGAGACCTGAGAGCCGGCAGGGCTTTCGATCCGCTGAATTTCCGCGGAGATGGCGCGGATCTGATCCATCGCCTGCGTGCCGCCGGCGTTCAGGGGAGGCGCGACGGCGCGAGCACGGCGGAAGTCGATGCCGGCACGAAGATCGGCAAGTCTGGTGGTGGTGAGGGCGGTCAACTGCGCAACGCGATCCGCAAGGCCGGATTCTGCGCCAGCCAGGCGGGAAATTGCCAAGAGCTCACCGGGGATTTGCGGTACGGCCTGATTCCAGGGATCGAGGAATTTTTCATCGCCGGTCAGGAGAAATCCGCGCTCGGCGGTCTCGGCATCCAGCATGCTCCGCAGGAGGCGGTTCACGGCGGCATCAAGCGCACGCGCACGCGCGGCTTCCGCACTGGCTCGGGTATACAGGCGCCACTCACGGTAAGACAACCCCGCGAGCGCCATAAACAGGAGAACTGCCACACCGAGGATGGCCGTGTGCCGCCGTTTGATCCAGTGACTTAAGCCCCTTGCGGCCATCGCGCTGAAGAGAATGCCCTCGCAGTCTACGGCGTAGTGTACACCCGTCGGCGTAAAGGATTTAGCTCTTCGGCAGCGATACCCACGACTTTGAAGCGGGCTTGATGTGAGAAAGCGATCAAGTGTACGGCATCGCCCGTTTACCTCCTTATTTCTCCCAAATTACAGTCGCGCATGTATTCTCTGCTGCGTCTATCAGATCGAGAATGAAATCGACGGTTTTATCCGTTATGCGAAACGGCGGCAAAGTCGAACTGGACCAACGGCTGAAAGCTCACTTTGCCACTCTTCGATCGGGGGCTTTGCGGCAGGCGCTGCGGCGAAGCGCTTCCAACTGGCAAATTTATGCGGCGGCGGCTGGGTCGGCGGTCGCGATGGCGACCTCCGCGTCGGCAGCGATCATCGGAAGTACCAACGGGAATATGGCTGCGCCGGCGGGCAGCGCGAGGCCTTTCCGGCAACCGGAGAGCGCCCGCCCTCCCGTGTTGCTCGCGGCTCTGCAACGCAACGCGCGCCCTGGCGCGCAGACGACCGCCAGCCAGCAGCCCTCGATCACGTCGGGCGGCGTGGTTCCGATTTTCGGGACGAAGGACGTGATTCAGGCCGGCGAATGGGTGTCGATCTACGGACAGAACCTGGCTCCCGGAATTTCCGTGTGGAAGGGCGATTTCCCGAAGACGCTTGGCGGCGTCAGCGTGACGGTCGACGGGAAGCCGGCGTTCCTCTCTTACGTCAGCCCGGGGCAAATCAATCTGCAGGCTCCGGATGACAGCGCAACCGGCACGGTGTCGGTCGTCGTGACGACTCCGAGCGGGCAGGCGAGCGCAATGGTGACGCTCGGCAAGGTGTCTCCGTCATTCAGCCTGCTCTACGGGCACTACATTGCGGGCATCATTCTGCGGAACAATCATACCGGCGCGTATGGCGGAGGAACGTACGACATCCTCGGGCCGACCGGAAATTCGTTTGGCTACTCTACGGTGGCCGCGCAGCCCGGCGATCTGGTGGAACTCTACGCGGTCGGCTTCGGACCGACGAATCCGACGACGGCAGCGGGCGCTCCGTATACCGGCGCCGCGCGCGCCTCGGACAGCGTTCAGTTGTACGTAAACAATATCCGGATGAACCCGGAATTCGTCGGCATTTCGAGCGCCGGACTTTTTCAGATCAATCTGCGCATCCCCGTGGGAATTGGCGTGGGAGATGTTCCGATCCGCGCGGTCGTGGGCGGGATGCAGACGCAGCCCGGTGTACTGGTATCGCTCTCGGGAGTCCCGGGCGGTGGGTACGTCAGCAGCAGCTTTTTTCCCACCAGCGGTGGATTCGGAACCAGCTTTGGAGGCGGATTCGGGACCGGTTTCGGGAGCGGCTTCGGCAGCGGATTCGGAAGTGGCATGGGAAGCGGTTATGGTGGACCGCCCGCAGGCGGAAGCGGCAGCGGCGGGGCTGGCGGCGGGTTCAGCGGCGGATCGGGTGGCGGCGGTGGCTTTGGTGGCGGGTCCGGCGGTGGTTTTGGCGGTGGATCCGGTGGCGGATCGGGTGGTGGATCGGGCGGCGGCTCGGCGGCACTGCGAAGGCCGGTATGGTCGCCGAGACTGCATTTCGGGCCCCGCATCGAGAAGCCGAGCGAAGGTTGAGAGACGAACATGTCGCGCAAGAGCCAGGTGTGGGGTCTGATTACGGGCTGTCTGATTTGTCTTCCCGGGTTGTGCGATGGCGCCGGGGCGGCAAGAAGCATTCCGGCTGATCCTCTGGAAATGGCAACGGGTCAGGTGAGGCCCGTGCAGAAGCTCGCGGGGCGAACGGCGGTGCTCAGCATGCTTGGCCGCGCGCGCGATCATTATGGAGTGCGCGCCGCGGGGTCGGCCTACGATCTGAAGGTCAGTTTCAACGTCGATTCGGGTGGACAGACAAATCTCGACGGCGCCTGGCAGATGGAGGATGTATTCGATCCGAAGCTGGGACTGCGCTGGACCGCGACGGGGCCGGGCGGCTACTCGATTACACGGATTTCTTCGAACGGAGTGATCTGGGAAGACGCGACGGCAAAGGATGTTCCGCTGCGTCTCGAAGAGGCGCGGGCGGCTTTATTCGATCCGATACCTTCGGCCCAGAACGTGGGCAGGCAGGCATTGCGAGCGACAAAAGCGGTTCTGAATGGCACGAAGGTAGACTGCATCCTGTTTTCCGACACGGCAACCGGAGGCGCAGGAGCACGCCGGTGGGGCGAAAGCGAGGACTGCGTCGATCCGGCGACCGGTTTACTGCGCATGCACTCGCAGGTTCCGGGGCGATACTACCTCTACGATTATTCGCGGCCGGTGCAGCTTGCCGGGCGCGTATTGCCGAGCAAAGTGACGGTGACGGAAGGCGGGAAGACGGTTTCCACCATTTCGGTTGACAGCCTGTCCGAGACTCCATCGGCCGATCCGGCGCTTTTTGTTCCCACCGATGCGATGAAGGCGAGAGGCCAGGCGGCTCCACTGGGCGGAGCGCAGAAGCGGGCCGTGAATATTGGCCAGGGAAGTACGGTAACGGATGTAGTTTGCGTGTTCGGCATCGTGACCACGGCGGGACAACTGGCCGAGGCACATTCGCTGCAGCCAACGGATCCGAACAGCGACAAGGCGATCGCGGCGGCACGAGAAAACTTCTCGCTTGCACCGCCGCCTGGTGGGCGCCCTCAACAGCATTTCGTCTTTGTGGTTGCGCGGATTCTTTCGAACTAAAGCCCCCGATTGGCTGGACCATGCGGTTCTGTGATACGCTGCTATCCCATGAACCGATGGATTGCGATTGCCGGATTTCTCGCGCTGGCGGCGCCGATTGTGGCGCAGCGGGGCCCCTCTCCCGTTTACGAAGACACCAACAACGTTCCGGCATCGCCGGAAATTCATCCGAACCGGAGCGTGACGTTTCGGCTATTTGCGCCGAAAGCGTCAGAGGTCCTGCTGATGGGCTCGCCGGGGATTCTCGAAGTCATCAAGAAGCCGCTGCCGCTCGAGAAGGACAGCAAGGGCGTGTGGAGTCTGACGGTTGGTCCGCTGCCGCCGGGGTTTTACACGTATGGATTCGCGATCGACGGGGGCCTGCGAATGCCGGATCCTTCGAATTCGCGGCTCGAGCTGCGGCGATGGGGACCGACGAGCTCGTTCATCGTACCGGGCGATCAGAAGGCGGTTTTTGAAGACCGCATGGTGCCGCACGGAAGTGTGCACATCGAATTCTACGATTCGAAGAATCTCGGAATGCAGCGGATGTTTTACGTTTATACGCCGCCGGGCTATGAGACCGGAAAGCAGAAGTATCCGGTGCTCTATCTGCTGCATGGCAACGGACAGATTGAAGCTTCGTGGACCTGGACGGGGCGGGCGAATGTGATTCTCGACAATCTGATCGCGGACGGGAAAGCGAAGCCGATGATCGTGGTGATGCCGTACGGGCACATTCCGCGCGAGATCAAGCCGATTCCGCCGGTCCCTGCCACGCCGCAGGACGGCGCGAAGATCGAGACGGAACTGATCAGCGAGATCAAGCCACTGGTGGAAACGAAGTACCGTGTGATGACGGATCGCGATCATCGGGCGATCGGCGGGCTTTCAATGGGAGCGAGCCAGTCGATGTCGATCGGACTGCATCACCTCGATCAGTTTGCATATATCGCTGCGTTCAGCGGAACGGGCGCGCGGACGGAGTGGGAGAAGGCCGATCCGGCGATGCTGAACAAAAAGCTGAAGGTGTTGTGGATCGGCTGCGGGACGGAAGACCCCGGGTATCGGGGCGTCAAGAGCATGGACGATATGCTGACGCAGCGCGGCGTGAAGCACGAATTCCACCAGTCTGGCGGCGGGCACAGCTGGCCGAACTGGCAGCAATATCTCGCGATTTACGCGCCGATGCTGTTCCGGAATTAGTCCGGACTGCGTCGTCCACAGGAAGCGTTCACATTTTTTCTGGAACCGCTTCCAACATTGGTCCGACCAGTGATATAGTAGGGACCCGTGAGATACGAAATCAGCCTGTTGTGGCGCGGGGCGCCGTTGATTTTTGCCGGAATCGCGCTGTCGGTTTCCGCTCAGGTGAAGACGGAAGTGCCGCCGGTTGTACCGGGCGCAAAACCGGTGACCGTCGAGAACATCAAAGTTCACGGCGTGTCGCTCGAAGGGGCCCTCGAAGGGGACTCGG
>CAZPZE010000014.1:0-4543 GCA_964590625.1 uncultured Solibacteraceae bacterium | reverse complement strand
CAGAAGTAATCCGTGAGAATCGGCGCCGACGCCGGTGACCATTGCGGTGTGATTTGGCCAGGTGATGGTGGGGTTGATACCGAGCATCGGTCCCCCGGTGCCGCTCGCCATGAGTTTGCGGAGAGTGGGAACGGGAAGCTTCGGATCGTTGAGTGCGTTGGCGGGAAAACCGTCGAGTGAAATGACAACCACCTTGCCGTGCGTGACGCCGGCCTGAGCGAGGGCGAAGATGGGCGCGAGAAAAACGAGAGCGAGAATGCGGAATATTTTCATGTCGAAATGAAATTGTACTGCTGTAGGAGATTTTACTGAAACAATTATAAAGTTTTTTCGCAACACTTTCGCATTCCCGAGCGTCAATACCACGACGAAATAATTCCGGCCATGCGCCCCCTGTCTCGTGCCGCGATCACAACTGTTCTCGCCGTGCTGGTTCTGAGCGCCGCCGACGTGCCCGCGCACCATGTGCGGGCGACGGGCATGATTCGGGCTGTTCACTCGCAGACCGTACTGGTGCCGCGGATTGAAGGGCTCGGCGGAAATCAGACGCTGGCGGCAATTGCGGAAAATGGCGCAATGGTTTCGCCGGGCGACACGCTCGCGATGTTCGACCGCGCGAACGAGACCAAGCTTCTGCAGGATGCGCAGACCAAGTTTGACGATCTGGTGCATCAGATTGAACAGAAGAAAGCGCAGAACAACAGCAACGCCGAGAAGCGGGCGGCGGATCTGCAGCAGGCGCAGGCGGATCTGAAGAAGGCCGAGATCGAAAGCCGCAAAGGGCCGGTGCTGAGCGCGATCGACCAACAGAAGAATCAAGTGAAGCTGGACGATGCGAAGGCGCACGTCGCAAGTCTGCAGCGCTCCGGGCATTTTCACGATCTTTCGGAAGCGGCGGAACTGCGGGTTCTGGAATTACAGCGCGACCGGCAGGAGGTCGCGGTGGCGCGGCAGACGCGCAACATGGACAAGCTGACGGTGAAGTCCCCGATTCGCGGCATGGTGGCGCTCGAAACTGTGTGGCGCAACAATTCGATGGGGCATGCGCAGGAAGGCGATCAGATCTGGCCGGGGAGTCCACTGTTGCGGGTCTTCGATCCGACCAGCATGGCTGTGGAGGTATCGGTGGGTGAGCCAGATGGCGCAGTGCTGGTGCCGGGAGCGACGGCGGTGGTCCATCCGGATGCGTTTCCGAATCTGGCGCTGAAGGCGCATTTCGAATCGGCGAGCCCGGTGGCGACAGCGCCGCTGGGGACCACGATGAAGACCTTCACGGCGCGCTTCATCATCGATCAATCGGATCCGCGGCTGCTGCCGGACCTTTCGGCGGCGGTGGATATTGAGCCCCCGGCCACAAATATTGAGGCAAAGGCCGCTACCCATTCTCCCAAGGCCTCCCAGTAATGGCAAAGACGCCGCGCCGTGTGATCCGCTTCGCCGTTCTTCTGGCCCTTGCGACCGGCGCGGTATTCGCTGTGCGGCAGTTCCGGCGCACGGAAGCGGTGGCCGCGCTGCCAATGGCTGCGGCGAAGAAGGGCGATTTCCTGGTGCTGGTGCGAACGCGCGGGCAGTTGATTGCGCGGCGCTCGGAACAGCTGATTGCGCCGATCGATGCGACGGACCTGCAGATTATCTGGCTGGCGCCGGCGGGCGGGCCGGTCAGGAAGGACGAGGTGGTCATTAAGTTCGATCCGAGCCGCACGCAGCAGGATCTGAAGGAGAAGCAGGTTGCGCTCGATCAGGCACAGGCGGCGCTCGATCAGGCGATCGCGGATGCGAAGATTGCGGCGGACCAGGATCAGATCGATCTAAGCACGGCCAACTATACCGCCGAGAAGGCCAGGCTGGAAGCGGCCAAAGAGGCCATTGTCAGCAAGATTCAGGGCGAGGAGAGCGAGATCGATTTCAATCTCGCGCAGCAGCGGCTGAAAGTGCAGAAGGCGTCGATGATCACGCACGAGAAATCGGCGGAGAGCCATATCGCGTCACTGACGCGCGCGCGTGACACGGCGAAGACGCAGGTGGAATTCACGCAGCATCAGCTTTCGCTCATGCAGCTCAAGAGCCCGCTCGATGGCGTGATCAATTACATGTCGAACTACTCGCAGGGGTGGATCAACGCGCAGCCGTTCAAGGTGGGAGACCACGCGGTGGCGGGCGGCGTTCTGGCGGAGATTCCGGATCTTTCCACGCTGGCGATGGAGGCGAAGGTCGACGAGGTGGATCGCGGACGAGTCGCGGTGGGGAGCCAGGTGATGGTACACGTGGACGCGTTTCCGGAGAAGACAATGCCGGCCACGCTGGATTTCGTCACGCCGCTTCCGGAGCAGAACAACGAATGGCCGCCGACGCGGAGTTTCCGCGGTTACGCGAAGATTCAATCGCCTGATGCGAGGCTGCGGCCCGGGATGAACGCCGGGGCGGACGTCGTCGAAACGAAGATTCCGAACGCGATCAGCATTCCGGCGAAGGCGCTGTTCACGCGCGACGGGAAGCCGGTGGTGTATGTGAGATCGGGCGAACAGTATGTCGCGAAACCGGTGCAGGTGACGGCGAAGAATCCCGATGAGGTGGCGATTACGGGGATCGACGCGGGCACGATGGTGGCGCTGGCGGATCCGACGGCGCTCACGGCCGGCAAAGCCGACGGCAAAAATGCGGATGCCGGGAAAGCGGCGAAGCCATGAAGTGGGGACGCATCGTTGTGATCCTCGCGGGCTGCGCGGCGGCGGCAGGCGCTTCCTGGTACGGGATGAAGGCCTGGCGTGAAATTACGGCGACGAAGGACGTCACGATTCCCGTGGCGAAAGTGGAGCGCGGCAATCTCACGCTGACGGTGACGGCGAAAGCCGAGCTGCGCGGCGGCAATCCGGAAGTGCTCACGGCGCCGCTGATCGGCGGCACCGAACTGCATCTCACCACCCTGAAGGGCCAGGGTGAGCCGGTGAAGGAAGGCGAAGTCGTGGTGGAGTTCGACACGACGGAGCAGGAATACAAGCTCAAAGAAGCGCAGGCCGATCTGGCTGAAGCGGAACAGAAGATCGTGCAGGCGGATAACGATCGTCAGGCTCAGCAGGAAGAGGATTCCTACGCGATCGAGAAAGCGAAGGCCGATATTACGACGGCGGAGCTGGACGTGAAGAAAAATCCGCTGCTGCCGAGCATAACCGCGCGAGAGAATACGCTCGCGCTGGAGCAGGCGCGCGATCATCTGGCGCAACTTGAAAAGAACATCGCGAATCGCAGGGCCACGAGCGATGCGGCGCTGGCGATCCAGAAGGCGGGGCGCGAGAAGGCGGCGTCTCAGGCAAAGACGGCGCAGCAGAATATCGATGCGATGACGCTGAAGGCGCATCGCGACGGATATTTTTCGATCCGGTCAAACACGAACGTGAATTACATCAACTTCGGGATGACTCTGCCGGTGTTTCAATCGGGCGACACGGTGCGGCCGGGTATGGCGGTGGCGGAGATTCCGGACCTGAAGAACTGGGAACTGGCGGCGAACATCGCGGAACTGGATCGCGGCCACATCGCAATCGGGCAGAAGGTCAACGTGACGGTGATTGCGGTTTCCGGCCGGCAGTTTCATGGCACGGTGAAAGACCTGGGGGCGAGCGGCGGACCGGCGTGGGACAGACATTTCGAATGCAGGATCGGGCTGGACGATCCTTCGCCTGAGCTGAGGCCGGGGATGAGTGCGCTCGTGGTGGTGACCGAGGATCAACTGCACGGCGTGCTTTCGCTGCCCGCGCAGGCGCTGTTCGAAAACGACGGGCGCACCTACGTGTACGTGAAGCAGGCGGGAACGTTCGTGCCGAAAGACGTGAAGCTCACGCGGCGCAGCGAGATGCGCGTGGTGCTGGAAGGACTCAACGAAGGGCAGGAAGTGGCGCTGTCCAATCCCACCGAAATGGAGAAGAAGAAGGCGGCGGGCGGCGGCGCGCTGCAGTCTCTGGGGAAATGAGCTTCTATAGTCTGGGCGGGAGATATCTGGCGGATTTCGCGCTGGCGGGGAGCAATCTCTGGGCGCAGAAGACGCGCACGCTGCTGACGGCGCTCGGGATCATCTTCGGCGTGGGCGCTGTGATCGGGATGCTGGCGATCGGCGCGGGGGCGCGCGAGGAATCGCTGCGTTTCATCGAACAACTGGGCGTGCGGAATCTGCTGATCGAATCGCGTCCGGCGGCGAGCGATCAGGAATTGCAGCAGCGGCGGCGTTCGTCGCCGGGACTGACGGAGCGCGATGTCCGTGTTCTGCAGGCGAACGTGGAAGATCTCGATCTGATCTCGGCGCGCCGCACGATGCATCCCTCGCGCGTGTTTCCGAAGCCGGCGGAAGATATGCCCGAGCTGTTCGGCGTGCGTCCGGCCTATGCGCAGATCCACAACTGGAAGCTGGCGGAGGGCAGGTTCTTCGGCAAGGCGGAAGACGATGCGAGCGTCGCCGACTGCGTGCTGGGCGAGAAGGTGAAGGTTTCGTTGCTGGGTTACGGACCGGCGGTGAACAAGTACGTGAAGGTGAACGATACGTGGCTACGGG
>CAZPZE010000013.1:0-2711 GCA_964590625.1 uncultured Solibacteraceae bacterium | reverse complement strand
CAGCGCGGCACCGAATGGGCCGCCACCGGTAAGGTCACCCAGAAGGTTCCGGCCGACTTCCCCACCGCCCAGTCGGTCTCCTATCGCCCCGCCGTTGCCGAAAAAGATCCGTCGTATAAGAATGGTCTGAACGCTCTCACCGCACCAGCCGGCGGACGCGGCGGCATGATGGGCGGCAGTGGACGCGGACGCGGCATGGGCATGGGCGCGGGATCGAGCGGCGGTATGCAGGCGATGCCCGGTATGCCTCCCGGGGGCCCGGGCCGCTGATCATTTCCGATTTACGATTTCTCCGACAGGACAATAACGACAAATGAGCGAGAAGAAGCTGAATATTGCCATCGTGGGCCTGGGTTTCGGCGCCGAATTCATTCCCATTTATCAGCACCACCCCAACACCAACATGTACGCGATCTGCCAGCGCACCAAAGAGAAGCTGGATCAGATCGGCGATCAATATAAGGTCGGGAAGCGCTACTCAAGCTTCGAAGATCTGATCAAAGATCCCGAGGTCGACGCCGTCCACATCAATTCGCCGATCCACCTGCACGCGCCCCAGAGCGTCGCCGCCCTCAAGGCCGGCAAGCACGTCGCCTGCACGGTTCCCGCGGCGACAACGGTGGAAGATTGCCGCGCCATCGTCAACGCCGCCAACGCCGCGAAGAAGAATTACATGATGATGGAAACCGCGATCTACACCCGCGAGTTCCTCTACGTCCGCGAGCTGCGCGACACCGGCCAGCTCGGCCGCATCCAGTTCATGCGCGGCGCCCACCAGCAGGAAATGGCCGGCTGGCCCGGCTACTGGGAAGGCCTTCCCCCGATGCACTACGCGACCCACGCCGTCAGCCCCTGCCTGGCGCTCGTGCGCGGCGAAGCGGAATACGTCGCCTGCTTCGGCTCAGGACGCATTGAAGACAAACTGATCGCGAAATACGGCTCACCGTTCGCGGTCGAGAGCGCGCTCTTCAAGGTCCGCAATCAACAGCTCGCGTTCGAAGTCACGCGCTCGCTGTTTGAAACCGCGCGCCAGTACATCGAAAGCGTGGACGTTTACGGCAGCAAGACCGCGTTCGAATGGCCGCTCGTCGAGAATGAGCAGTCGATCCTCCACCGCGGCGAGAAGCCCGAAAAAGTCACGATTCCCGACTACGCCCGCCTGCTCCCGAAAGAAATCCAGCGCTTCACCACCAAAGGCGTTTACGACGAGGAGCACGCGCACCTCTCCTTCACGCAGGGCGGCGGACACGGCGGCTCGCACCCGCACCTCGTCCACGAATTCGTCTCGAGCATCATCGAAAACCGGCCGTCCTTCCCGGACGTCTACCAGTCCGTCAACTGGACCTGCGCCGGCATCTGCGCGCACGAATCCGCCATGCAGGGCGGACAAATCGTCCCCCTCCCCAACTTCCGCCACTAATCCCCGTAGGGCCGGGCTTCGCGGCCCGGCCGCCGGCCTTCCGGTCGGCGCGGACCCTCACGGCAACCGAGGCGCAGCAGCCATATCGGCCCCACCCCGATTCAAAATCAAACTGGTTGCCCGCCCGCTTGCATCTCTGACAAACCGAACCCGGTTCCCGGAAACTTTCGCAAAAAACCGCCCCTCGCCCTCAGCAAACAACTCAAACCGAGGCAACGGCCCCACACCCGTAAACCCCTGCGCAAACAACCGCCCACCCTCACGCGTAATCTCAGAAATCAGATTCGGCGCAACCTGATAACGCCCGACGTAATGATCGAGAGCCTCTGGATCGATCGCAATCTCGCCCCGCTCCTCAGGTGGCTCCAAATCAGCCAACGGACTCTTCGGATTCAAAAGATGCATCCCGATATCATCCACGCCGCCCCGCGTACAAGAATTCGACAGCACAACCACGCCAATCCGCGCCGTGCGATCGCACGCTATGAATGAAGAGAATCCTCTCGTCGCCCCGCTGTGCGCAACGATCTCCCGCCCGTCTGTTAAGCCAACAAACCAACCCATCCCCGGAACGCCGAACATGAACTTCATCGCAGACGCCAGCGGCGATTCCCGGTAACCGAGAAACGCCTCGATCAACGTCAGCATGTCATTAGCGGAAGATCGCAGCGCACCCGCGCCGGCAAGCGGCACAGGAAGGTCCGAACCAGCCACAGGCGCGAGCATCGCGGTGTGACCGGAAGCCATGGCCGAAATAGTAATCCCCGTACCCCGCATTCCAAGCGGCTCCGCGATTCGCGTCCGGACCAGGCTCTCATAGTCCATTCCCGCAGAGCTCGCGAGAACATGCCCGAGCAATCCCGCTCCCAGATTCGAATACTCATACTCCGACCCCGGCTCGCGCCCCAGCCTATATCCGGAAAGGAACTCGTACAAATCCACCACGCTGTAATCGCAACCATCCAGCTTCAGATTGCCCGGAAGCGGCGGAAGCCCGGAGCGATGCGTCACGAGATCCAGCAGCGTAATAGCCCTGCCATTCCGCTCCGGCATCCTGACACTCTCCGGAAGAAATTGGCCGGCCGGATCATCGAGCCCAACCTCCCCGCGGCAAACCACATCCGCCAACAGCAGCGAAGTAAAAACCTTCGTGATCGACCCGATCTCGAAGATCGTCCCTCCATCCACGACACGCGAATCGCCCTTCGCCAGCCGGCCCCACGCAACAACCCGACGGCCCTCCGGCTCGACAATCCCCACCGCAATGCCCGTCGCCTGCTTCTGATGATCG
>CAZPZE010000012.1:0-1568 GCA_964590625.1 uncultured Solibacteraceae bacterium | reverse complement strand
CCGATGAGCGCTACAAGGAAGCCCCGGCCGCGAGTTCCCAGGGATCGATCGTGCAGTTCGGCAATCTTCCGGAATCGCGGCTGGTCTTCGAATCGCGCATGCTCCCGGGCGGCGCCGGCTACATCCGGTTCAACGAATTTCTGGACCCCGTCACCGTGATGCCCAAATTCGAATCCGCCATGAAGGAATTCGCGAACGCGCCGGGCGTGATTCTCGATCTGCGCGGCAATCCAGGCGGCATCGGAATCATGGCGATGGGGATCGCCGGATTCTTCGTAAGCGAGGGCGGCCAGCAGCTCGGCACGATGAAGATGCGCGACAACACGCTGAAATTCACCATCTTTCCGCGCCCTGAGGTTTACAAGGGCAAGCTCGCCATCCTGCTCGACGGCGGTTCAGCATCCACCACGGAGATTCTGGCGCAGGGGCTGCAGGACCTCAAGCGGGCTCGCATCTTTGGAACGCGAAGTATGGGCGCGGCGTTGCCGAGTGACATCATCCGGCTGCCGAACGGCGATGGCTTTCAGTACCCCACGGCGAGCTTCACGTCGGTGGCCGGGCACGTTCTGGAAGGGAACGGCGTGACGCCCGATGCGCCGGTAGACCCCGCGGCCGGGAGCGATGCCGTGATTGACGCCGCGGCTGCGTGGATCGCGCGGCCATAATAAAACCAATGCCTGATTCCTTTCGCTATGCCATGTGCAACGAGGCGTTTGAGAAGCGTCCGTTTGCGGAGCAGTGCCGCGTGCTGCGTGAGGCCGGATATTCGGGCATCGAACTGGCGCCGTTCACGCTCGGCGACGACCCCCTCGCTCTGCGCGCGGCCCAGCGGCGCGAATTGCGCGACATCATGGCGAGCGAAGGGCTTGAATTCGTCGGCCTCCATTGGCTGTTGGTGGTGCCGTTCCCCATACACGTCACGACACCCGACCTTGCGCTGCGCGAGCGGAGCTGGCAATACGTGCGCGGCCTGATCGATCTCTGCGCCGATCTTTCTCCCGATGACGCCGACGAACACGGCATCATGGTGTTCGGCTCGCCGAAGCAGCGTTCTTCCACCGGAGGGATCACCGCGGCGGAAGCGGTGCGCAACTACGTCGCGGGGCTCGCCGGCATCGCCGGGCACGCGGCCGACCGCGGCGTCACAATTCTGGTGGAAGCACTCCCGCACTCGCAGAGCGACGTCATCCATACGCTCGCGGAAGCGGCAGCGGTTGTCCGCGAGATCAATAGCCCCGGCGTTGCGACCATGTTCGATACCCACAACGCCGAGGATGAAACCGAGCCGCACGCCCAACTCGTCGAAAAGTATTACGAGCTCATCCGCCATGTGCACGTCAACGAAATGGACGGCAGCCATCCGGGCGCCGGAACGTACGATTTCGCGCCGTTGTTCGCTATGCTGAAAAAACTCAATTACCGGCGCGGGGTGTCGGTGGAAGCGTTCGATTTTTCCATCGGCGCCGATGCCATCGCCCAACGCTCGATCGCGACCATGAGGAAGGCAGCGGAGGAAATTCACAGAGCATGAGCCATTTTCTGGTGACCGGCGGGGCAGGGTTTATCGG
>CAZPZE010000011.1:0-6260 GCA_964590625.1 uncultured Solibacteraceae bacterium | reverse complement strand
GCGCGGTGCGCGGTGGAACGCGGAACTTATCCGCATTGCGGGCGAAGAAGACCGTCGCTTCCTGGAGATCCATGGGATCGTGCGCCGATTGCGGATCGACGCGTTTGAGATCGCCGTCGCCGAACAACTGTAACTGTCCGCCGAAGAATCCGAGCCACTGCGCGTTGTCTTCCCAGGTGGAGCGGACGTAGAGCTCGCCGCCGATCGAATCGTGCGCGACCAGCGGAACGTGGTAGTAGCTGAGGCCGGGCTGATAGGGATCCGCCCACATCAGCTCATAGGAAATGCCGAGCGTGCCGCGCATCAGAAAGCGGTCATTCATGAGGAAGCCCTGCAGCAACTGCGTCTCGGCGGCGTTCGAATCGTAGGCGACCATCGCGAGCTCGGCGGCGCGTGAGAGCGTGGCTTTGGTGATATCGGGGCCGCGCTGGTCGATCTGCGGATCGGCGGGGATGCGGTATTCGTTTTCGGAGGCGGGGAAGGGCTCCGGATAGTGGGCAAGGATATGGATCGGGCCGTAATCCCTGTACCATTTGCCGAAGGTCTCGCGCAGATCGAAATCCAGATTGTCGCGAAAAGCATGCATCATCTCAATCAGCGGATTGGCCTCGGGATTGGGGACGTGCAGCTTCGCGGAAAGCAGAGCAGGGATGAAGGATTTCATCCACCAGGTTTCGTAGAGATCGCGCAGCGCTTTCTCCGCCACGTCGGGGCGGGATTCGGAAATCGCGATGGCAGCAAGTGTTCTGGTGCGCGCTTCGGCAAGGGGCAGGCCGGCAGGTGGAATCGGGGCAGTCGTGTAGCGCTCGAGGCGGCCGAGGATCGCGGTCTTATCGGCGGCCTGCATCAGCGGACCGCACCAATCGGCGATCAGGGCAAGCTGCCGCATCACGTTTTCGGAAACGGCGCCGGTGGCGGAAGCTCGGGTGACTCCCCAGCCGACCGCCTGCTTTCCGGCGGCATCGTCCTGGGCGATCTGGTAGCGAAGCGCGGCAGTCCAGCCGAATTCCGGAAACTCGGCGCTGCCGTTCCAGAGCGTTTCGAACTGCTCCGAGCGGAGCGACCGGCGCTCGCGCTCGCGGCGGAGCAGACGGAGACGGGCCGGGCGAAGAAAGAGGCGAGGGGCCTCGGTGTAGACCCTGAAGCTTTCGGGCGCCGTGTCGGCAAACAGGCGAACCGCGGGCAGAAGAGCGGCGCCGCGCAGCACACTGCGAAACAAACCGCGCCGCGTTAGGTGGCCGGTTCCTGGAGTTGGCGTTCGCATCGGCTGGCCCGTCTTTCCGATTCTGTCATATCGGGCTGGTATCATTGCTTTTAACGAATCCGGGTCAGCGCGTTTCCGCAACTTTCCGGGGCTGGATTTTTCCCGGAAAGCTCCGCAACGGTTTTGCGGAATCGGGCGTCTCACTAAAGTCGCGAAACAATACAACACTCCATGAAGTTCTCCATGAAGAGTTTCCAGACGATCGGTCTGCTGTTCGCCGTGGCGGGCATGGCTGCCGCTCAGCAATATACGATTTCCACCATCGCCGGCGTTCCGGGTGTAGCGGGACTTTATCCGCTGCCCGGCGACACCACGCCGACGCCCGCCACCAGCGCGCAGCTTTACCACCCTTCGACCGTCGTGGTGGACAGCAAGGGCAACTATTACATCGCGGACTATTTCACGTATGTCATCCGCATGGTATCGGCGAGCACGGGAAATACGGGCATCATTGCCGGGACCGGCACGCCCGGCTCAACAGGCGATACCGATGCCGCGACTTCGGCGACCATGTTCGACGTGCATGGGATTGCGGTGGATTCGGGCGGCAACGTTTATTTCTCGGATACGTCATCGTGCCGCATCCGCAAAATCGACAATCCGTTGACGAACGCGACGCCGAAGATCAACACGTTTTTTGGCAATACGACGGACCCGTTCTGTGGTCCGACGGCCCACACCACGCTCGGCGCGCCGGGCGCGCTGGCGTTTGATTCGAAGGGCAATCTTTACGTAGCGGATTACGCCAACGCGATTGTCTATCAGATCACGAGCTCCGGCACGATCTCGCCGTTCGCCGGGAGCGGAACTTACGGCAATTCGGGCGATGGCGGTCCTGCAAACAAGGCGTCACTGGCGTATCCAACCGCGCTGACGTTCGATTCGGCCGGCAACCTCTATATAGGTGATGAGGGCAATTCGAATATCCGCAAGGTGGATACAAGCGGCAACATTTCGACCGTGGTCACCGGCGTTTCGCCGACCGGGCTGGGAATTGACGCCGCGGGCAATTTCTATTTCGTCGATGGCAGTTCTTCCACGGTGCGCAAGGCGCTGCCGGGCGGCGGCGTCGTAACGATCGCCGGCAACGGGTATGCGGGTTACGGCGGAGACAAAGGTCCGGGCTCGCTGGCTCAGGTTTCGAAGCCGGCCGGACTCGCGATGATGGCCGATGGCAGCATTCTGATTGCGGATACCGGCAATCAGATCATCCGCAAGCTGGTGGCAGTGGATTCCACAATCGGCGTGCAGGATTCCGCGAGCGAAGTGCCGGGCGCGTATCTTGCGCCGGGCAATATCTCGCCAGGTGAGCTGCTGACGCTGTTCGGGAGCGGACTCGGCCCGGCATCGCTGACGCAGGGTGCGCCGGACGCGAACGGTAAGTTCCCGACTCAGCTGGCGGGAACTTCAGTGACGTTTAATGGGATCGCCGCGCCGATCATCTACACTTCCTCAGGACTGGTTTCCGTGGTGGCGCCGTACGGGATTTCGGGATCGCCGAACGCCGCGATTGCTCTGACGTATCAGGGCAAGACTTTTACCGCGACCATGCCGGTGACGGCGATTACGCCTACGGTCTTTACGGCTAATGCGTCCGGAACCGGAGCGGCGGCGGCGCTCAATCAGAACGGGTCACTCAACACGATCTCGACTCCGGCGAAAGCCGGCGGCTTCATCACGCTCTATGCGACCGGCGCGGGCTACACGACAACCGCGACTGACGGCAAGGTTGCGCCAACCAACTGCGGAATTGCCTGCCTCGGAACGCCGCAGCAGCAGGTGGCCGTGAAAATCGGCAACCAGTGCGTGATCCCGACCTACGCGGGCGACGCCCCTGCGCTGATTGCCGGCGTGATGCAGGTGAATGCGCAGATTCCGGCGACCACGCTGCCCGGCTCGGTGCCGGTGCAGGTGGTGATCGGGTCGAACTGCAACCTTCGGACCGCCTATCCTTCGCAGGCTGGCGTGTACATTTCCGTGATTCAATAGACCGGTTGCGTCAACGCCGGTTTTTCGCTCTCACATTCGCTTCGTATCTGCTCGCGGCTTTTGGAGCGTGGGGCGGGAGGAGTCTGGCGAATGCGGATCCGTTCGCGCTCGCGGCATTTGTGACCGGCCCGGGGTGGTCGGTGCTTTTTGCGTTCGGGCTGCGACGTTACGGACGGCGGGCGCTTTGGATGGCGCCGGGACTGCCATATGCGCTGCGCGGCACCGGACTCTTTCTGCTGCTGGTTGTGAACGGGCTGATGCGTTAGTGCGGGGCGGGTTGGAAACCCGCGGCCGATTGTCAAATCGGCCTGAGCCATTGCAACTCACGAGGCCGGCGCGATTGGCAATCGCGCGCAGGATGACATCCTGCCCCACGAATCAGAAGCTTTCGGGACACGTGTGGTGATTCTGAACGTTCCTGAGCGCAAACCACCAGGCCGGCGCGATTGGCAATCGCGCGCAGGATGACATCCTGCCCTACTACCCGCGGGCATTCATGCTTTCGAGCATGCTGGTGAGGCGAGCGGCGCCCGCCGTATCGCCACCGAAGCGGACTTCATTGTAGGCGGCCGTGAAGGCGGAAATCCGCTCTTTCTCGCTCGGCGGAAGAGTACGAACGAATTCGAGCGGCGTGAACCAGGCGGGCTTCTCGAACCCACGGCGCGCGAGCGATTCCAGCATCTGTTCGTACACAACGGCGGCATCGTTCGGCGTTCCGTGGCCGGAGAGAATTTTCCGGATTCGCGTGCGTGCGCGCCATTGCCGGAGCGCGCGGGGGCCGAAGCGGTGCAGAAGAAACAACGCGCCCACGATGGCCGCGATCCACAGGAGTCCGTATCCGAGTCTCGAAAGCGCGACGCCGGGCAGCGAGAAGCGGGATTCATCCGAACCCAGATTGCGGATCTTATCCCGGAACCCGAAGGCCAGCGTCGCCTGCTGGTCGGGATTATATGCCATCACCCAGCGCTGCCAGGCGGTGTCGATCGCATCGAGATACATGCTCATGCGGCGCAGTTTCGCGTCCAGCCAGCCGCCGGACGCATCGCCCGAAGCGGGCGGCGTGGGATCGAACGTGACCCAGCCGCGTCCGTCGACCCAGGCTTCCACCCAGGCGTGGGCGTCGGACGCCCGCACCACCCAGGTATTCGAAATGTCGTTGTAATAGCCGCTCTGGAAGCCGGTGGCGACGCGGGCCGGAATGCCCTGCGTCCGCAGCAGCACCGCCATGGCGGAGGCGAAATATTCGCAAAAGCCGCGCTTCGTGGTGAAGAGGAAATCCGCCAGCGGATCGTGGCTGAGAGATTCGGGCGTGGTGTCGAGCGAATATTGGAAACCGTGCTGCAGTCTCTGTTCGATCAGTGTGGCGCGCTCGAAATCGCTCGCCTTTGGGTCGCCGGCGGTCCACTGGCGTCCGAGAGCCGCGATGCGACGGTCGAGCCGGGGCAGTTCGAGATTGCGGGCGCGGTCAGCGGTGGAAAGCGGATAGGGCAGGGGCGCGCCGCGCCAGGCGGAGACTTCGTAGACGACCGGTTCGCCCGGCAGCGTAGTGGTCCGGTACGAATCATCGGCGGTTCGGATCAGACTGGGGGCCTCGCTCCCAATGCGCGCAGCCGGCGATATGAGGTTGAAAAATTCGGGGACACCCGCGACGAACAGTGTGCCCCCGCTGGAATTGCTGACGTCGACGCGATAGAGCATGCGCTCGCCGTCGAGCCGCGAGCGCTGCGAGGTGTCGGCGACCTCTACCGTTCCTTCCGCGGCGACGATACCGGAGGTGATAGGTGATTCGGACCATCGCCTGCCGTCGAAGAGGCTGAGGGCGGAGCCGCGCCACTTCATATCGCCCTGCAGTGGCTTGCCGTAAGAGCGGATGTGGAGGATCGGGCGGTTATCTTTCGCGATGGCGCCAAAGCGGCCGAGGTCGATGGAGGTGGTGAAGCCTGTGAGCCGGGCGCTGTTCGGGAAGAGCAGGGAAGCAGCGCGGGCGGTGCGGGGAACAAGGAAGAAGAGGCCGGCGGTGATGAACAGAATTCCGAAGGCAGAGCAGGCCACCATGATGGCGAGAGAGCGGGCGGTGCGGCGGTTGGTGCGCGGTCCTACGGTGCCGGCGGCGCGGGAACCGCGCAGGAACCCGCGGCGGATTTCGGAACTGGTAAGGGCGCCGAGGCCGAACAGAATGGCGAGCGCGAGCCAGAAGAAGAAGCGGAACTGCGTGGAGAGCGCGGCGGCGCCGATGAGCGCGACGAAGGCAAGCGTGCCTGTGTAGAGGTAGTCGCGATCGCTGCGGGCGGAGAGGATGCGAGCTACTCCGAGGAAGCAGACGCCATGCGCGGTGGCGACGAAGAAATCGTGCGACAGGAAATAGAAGTCGAACGGGTAAAAAATGAGATAAGTGGCGGCGAGAACGGTGACAAGTTTCTGGGGGATGCGCAGGCGGACGATACCAGCGACCATCAGGATCCGCCAGACGATTCCGCCGAGCAGGAAGGTGAGGGAGGCGAGGTCGAGGCGGCCGGTGTCGGCAAGCGCGCAGAACGCGGCGGCGACGAGGCCGAGCAGGGAATACTGGAAAAACTGTTCAACCGGCGAGGCGGCCGGAATGCGTGCGGTCTGCACAGGACCAGTGTAGCGGGATTCGGGACTACCAGACTGTTTCGATGGAAGCAGTCCGGATCTTACCATCCCGGCTGATGACCGGCACGCCAAAATGGATGGCCGTGGCAGCGATGATCCGGTCGGGCATGTCCGGCACTTCGGAGCGCGAGACCCTCGTCATTGCCTCGACGATTCCGCCATGAAATGACGTTTCCTCGATGACATAAGCCGGGTCGTTGAGTGCGTTCTTCAGACGAGGGTAGACGGAACCGGGCAGCCGGCCTTTCTCGGTGAGGTAGAGAATCTCAGCGAGGCTGATGGCAGAGACCGCGATGATGTCACCCGCAGCCGCGGCCGCGTCCATGAAAAGGCGGGCTTGTTCTGAGAGCCGCTCGTTCCTGAGTACATACCA
>CAZPZE010000010.1:0-3617 GCA_964590625.1 uncultured Solibacteraceae bacterium | reverse complement strand
CAATGATCAGCACCGGCACAGCGGCGAGCGCCGGCGATAAACGTTCAGCTGTTTGTGGAATTTTTCGGCGTGCCGGCTTCAGGCGGCGCGTCTTGGGGCGTAGTATACGCCGTTCCTTCAGGTTCGTCCTCGTAGCCGTGGAACCAGTCGAACGGCATCCGCGGCGCTGGCTCCTGACGCTGCGCAAGAACCGCCTGAGTGCGGGCAATACAATCCCGCATCTCGCTCAGTATTTGTCTGGATCGCGCCAGAGCAGCGTCATATTTCCTGATGCGCGCCCGCATGAAACGGGCCACGTAGTCCGCATCGGACATGAACAGCTCCTCTCGCAAACGAGAGGAGCCAGCCGGTCTCGACGGTTTAGACGGCCCTTGCCTGCATCTCCAGTGTAGTTCTTTTTCCCCGCGACGGGCGGAACTAATTTTCCGATGGCAGTTCTGCACGGTCGATCACCAGCACATCCACCGGCACCTTCTGCGATTCCAGCTTCACTCCCACCTGCTCCTGCAGCGCGGCAAACAACGAAATCCCATCGGCCGCGCCGCCCGCCTGCATGTTGTCCGGCGTCCACCGCAGCACGAAGTCGTATCTGCGCGAATCATTCGTCCGGTCGGCAACCGGCCGCTGCAGGATGCTCGCCAGGCGCGTCGTCAATTCCGCCATTGTGCAGGACTTCGCGTTGATGTATCCCGGATTCGTGTTCGTGCCGCAATGATTCGCGTCGCCCGGCTTCGCCACCATCCCGCCCTTCGCCACCGTGATCGCATACCCCGCCAGAGTCCTTGTCTCGTGGTGAAACCGGAGTTGAAATCGATCGGCCAGCAGCGGCTGCAGCATGTCGAGGAGGTCGGTACGCTCCGCCGGGCCGTCCGCTTTGGCCACGATGTCGAACCGCGTCGTGTCGATCCATTTCGGGCCGTCCGAGATCTGCGGGTCAGAGACGCGGTAGGCGAACCGAATCAGCATTCGCAGGGTCACGTTCGTCATCTCCAGCCGCCCGCCATTCAGGGTCTCCCGATCCCCGCGCGAATCGGTCTGATTGATCCTGACGCTTGCCGCCTCAAACGTAGCCGCGCTGGCGATCACCGCCACCAGCAGTAGCAAAACTTTCATAAAGACCAATACCGAGGCTACACCAAAACGTTACCAGGCTTTTCTCTTATCTGTGTGCATCCGGGTGAATCCGCGGCCCAAATCAGTTCAATGAAATTGCCGCTCGATCCGGGCCTCGCATGCTGAACGAATCCTGCTACAGGATCTGCAGCAAGGTCCGCGGATGTGAAGGATTCAAATCGCTGCCGAAATACATATACACCCAGGGCATCGCCCTCTGTTCGCCGATCAGATAAAGCTTCCTCGCGTTCGCGGGCACGAGGAAACGGAGCGAAGTTTCGACGGACGCCCCGGGAGCCATCGGAATACTCACTGGAACGGCGGCCAAATCCTGAAATACCGGGAACCGGCGTCCCTGATCATCCACGACCGAAAGAAAATCCTTCTGCCGCCAGGTGGACACTCGGTTCGCATCACTGAACAGCCGCACCCGCGCGGTGTAAAGCACGTTCGTTCCCTGCGGCTCGCCACTCACCTGCTCGATACCAGCGCACCACAGGTCCCAGCAATAACCGTCGCCGGCGCGGACGATCGTGCGTGGAGTCAGTGCCGCCACCAGCATCAGGGCCACCAGATACGGCAACACGATGCCGGCGCAAATCTTACCCGTACGCGCGGTGCTGCTCCGGAAATCCCGCTCGCGGACGCAAATCCACAGAGACCGGAAGCCAACAATTACCGCGGCAGCCAGCATGAAAAACCCAAAAAATCCGACGAGAGCGCCAGCATTTGAATCCATCCGGAATACCTGATGCAGCCCACGATTGTACCTCGATTTCGGACCAGTCATCGCCCGCGCTCCACCCCGATGCGGGATGAGACGTTGCTGACTCTGGCGGCGCACACCGGTCACCGCGAAATTCAATCTTTTTCCCCTTCATTTTCAATCCCACGATTCCGAAACAGCACAAAATCTCTTGACATCCCCGGTAACCTGTCAGCGAAGGAGATTCCTATGGCCACTTCAGCCCAGCTCACCGCGAACCTCGCCAACGCCCAGCACTCCACCGGCCCCACCACCGAGGAAGGGAAGTCTGCCTCATCCCAAAACGCCCTGACGACCGGCCTGTTCACCGCCGCCGCCCTGATCCACCCCGGCGAAGAATCCCTCTACGCCGATCTCGAAGACGCGCTTTACGCCCAACTCGTCCCCGCGACGGTCCTCGAACAAAATCTCGCCGAAGAAATTGTCGGAGCCACCTGGCGTCTCCGCCGCTGCCGTCTCGTCGAATCCACCCTCGCCGATCTCGATGACGACACTGCCGACCGCCGCCAAATCTCCGTCGACCGCGCCCGCGCCCAGGCCAGCTGTCTTCTTTATAAGGCGACAGCCGAACTTCGCCGCCTCCAGACCGAGCGCATCCTCCGCGACGAAGTCCTTCCCGAGGGAGCCGACCTCTCCGAATTCGGCATCTGCGATGTCGAAAGAGTCGTCCGCGCCGCCGAACGCACCCAGGACCGCGAACGCCGGCTCAGACGCAAAGGCATCGAAGACTACTTCACCCCCCTCCCGAAAAGCCCGGATTTTACAAAACAAACCCAATCGCCGCCCTCGCCAGCCCCCGAAACGCCTCCCGAAACCGCCCGCAACGCCCCTTGCCCCTGCGGATCCGCCCTCAAATACAAGCGTTGCTGTGGTGAAAATGCCCCGCCAAAGCTTCACGCGGCCTGAATCGAGCACGAAGACTCCTTCCTGTGCTACACTGGACTGAAACCAAACGAGAAGAATAAGAGTAAGGAGTAGCAACCCCCGGCATGGCATTGGCGGCTGAAGCAAAGAAGCAAATCGTAACCAAAAATCAGACTCACAAGTCGGATACTGGTTCGCCCGAAGTGCAGATCGCACTGCTGAGCACGCGTATCGCTCAGCTCACCGACCATTTCAAGTCTCACAAGAAGGATCATTCGTCACGGCGTGGCCTTTTGACCCTCGTGGCGAAGCGCCGCCGCCTGTTGACGTACCTCAAGAGCACCAGCCCCGAACGCTATAAAGCTGTTCTGGCGAAGCTTTCGATCCGTCACTAGTCGTTTTCCGGGCTGAACAACTCGAAACGCTTCGCCTGTCCGGTCCAGCCGGAGCAAGCGTTCTCGCATGTCCCATCATGGGGGCTGCGAAATTGCGGCGGCAGAACCGCCGTACCCTCCTCTTTCCGATTCCCTCGTAAAGTTCACACTAGTCGTGTGTCCGGCTGCCCGCCGGACGCGCGGCGGATTAAAGGATAGCCGGGGAATGTAACCCGGCGAATGAACGATAAATGAATATTCAGACAGTTGAAGTCGATCTCGACGGCCGCAAGCTGACGATCGAGTCGGGCAAGGTCGCCAAACAGGCCAGCGGCAGCGTCGTCGTCCGATTCGGCGACTCCGTGGTTCTCGTGACCGCCTGCATGGCGCCGAAACCGAAACCCAATCAGAGCTTTTTCCCCCTCACCTGCGATTACCGCGAATACACCTACTCCGCGGGCAAAATTCCCGGAGGCTATATCAAACGCGAAGGGCGTATG
>CAZPZE010000009.1:0-15857 GCA_964590625.1 uncultured Solibacteraceae bacterium | reverse complement strand
ATTCGCAGCCGCAAGCGGTCGCGCCATATCCCGATCCTTTTTCTGACCGGTTACAAGAGCGACGAACATCTGTTCCGCGGCTACGATCTGGGAGCGGTTGATTTCCTGTTCAAGCCGGTGGTGCCGGAGATTCTGCGCTCGAAAGTCAACGTCTTCGTCAAGCTGAGCCGGAATACGGAATTGCTGCGGCAGCAGGCGGAGGCCCTCAGCAAAACGGAGCAGAAATTCCGCTCGTTGCTCGAAGCGGCGCCGGACGCCATGATCATCAGCGCCGAAGATGGCCGTATCACACTGGTGAATTCTCAGGCGGAACGGCTGTTCGGGTTCCGGCGCGAAGAACTGGCCGGCGAGAACATACAGAGTCTGGTCCCGGAATGGAAGGGGCTGCATGCGTCCGCGGGCTCGCACAAGGAAGTGAAGGCCGTTCGCAAGGACCGGACGTCATTCCCCTCCGAGATCAGTCTGAGTCCGCTCAACACCGAGGAAGGGCTGCTGGTCACGTCGGCCATCCGCGATATCACCGAGCGCAAGAAGATCGACGAAGCAATCCGCGAACTGAATGCCCGCCTGGAGGAGCGCGTAACGGAACGCACGCGCGAGCTCCGTGAGGCGAATGAAGCGCTTCGGCAATCGAACGACGATCTCAGCCAGTTTGCCTATGCCGCCAGTCACGATCTGCAGGAGCCGCTTCGCATGGTCGCGCTGTACGGGCAGTTGTTTCAAAAGCGCTACGCGGATCAGCTCGATGAGGAAGCCGGGCGCTCGCTTGGTTTCATGATCACCGGCGCGCAGCGGATGGAGATGCTGCTGCGCGACCTGCTGGTGTATTCGCAGACAGGATCGGATGAAGAGCCCTCGGGGCCGGTGAACTGCCAGGAAGTGCTGGCGAAAGTGGCGCTGAATCTTCAGGCCGCCATCGAGCAGAACAAGGCGACCGTGACCTGGGGCCAACTGCCGGAGGTGAAGGCGCACGAGATCCGTATCGTTCAGCTCTTTCAGAATCTGGTGGGCAATGCCATCAAGTACCGGGGCACGGAGCCGCCGGTGATTAAGGTCTCCGCGGAACAGCAGGACGACCACTGGCTCTTCTGCGTGGAGGACAACGGCATCGGGATCAAGCCGGAGTACTCACAGCAGGTTTTCGGAATCTTCAAGCGGCTGCACGGCCACAACTATCCGGGAACGGGGATTGGGCTCGCCATCTGCCAGCGCATCGTGGAACGGTACGGGGGGCGGATCTGGGTGGAGCCGGCCACGCCGCAGGGTTCGAGGTTCTGCTTCACGATGCCGCGAGTGGCTGCGGAGCGCCTCCACGCGAGCGAGTCGGCGAATCTTCAGGGCAACCGGACGCCGGCCGCAGTCGGAGTCTGAACTTTCAGGGACATGCGACTTCGCATCAGATCAAACGCGACTGACTGAAGAGTTCGCGTGTCCGCTGGCGTCGAGTAGTCAACACGACTAGGTGCTGGCTGTCTGGCCAGCGGCGTGGAGATTGAGCACTTCGCGAACGAGCGGACCGAGCTTCATGAATTCCACCAGATCGAGCGGCTTCTGGAAATAGCGGGTAGCGCCGAGGCGTGATGCCTGCGTCCGATCGCCCGGGGAATCGGACGAAGTCACTACGACGACCGGGATTCCGGAGCATCGCTGGCTGCGGCGAATCTTTTCGAGTACCCGAGCGCCGCCTTTGCGCGGCAGATTGAGGTCCAGCAGAACGATGTGGGGACGGTGCCAGGCTTCGCCGTTATCAAGCGCCTCAATGTACTCGATGGCTTTTTCTCCGTCGGGAGAAACCTGGAATTCGCAATCGAGGCCGTCGAGATTCAGGGCGGCGCGCATCAGCAACTCATCGGCTTCACTGTCTTCCACCAGCCAAACCTGGAGCATTTCTGGATTTTCTCTCGGTTCGACAGTTGTGGTAGTTGACGTGGCCATACGATGGTACCGTTGCGCCCGAAACTAAAGCATGTGGGCGGCCATTGTGTCCGCCCCGAACCTCTCCTGGCGTGTTCGGAAAAGAAAAAACGAACCCATTCGACCTCGCACAATTTGCGCCATTGTGCGAAATCTGCAGTTCGGGGATTTACCGGGATCGGTCTGGCGCTACCTGGAATTGTGATATAAGGCTTTTGAAATGTGTGCGTTTCATCCCTTAATTAAAAATGGCTGCCAGGATGCATCCGTGGCGGCCTATGACTCGGGAAGGTTTCGCGGCCGCTTATCAGACCGGCTACCGGCTTACGATGCGTTTTCTTCGCGCCCGGGGGATGTCATGGGAATGCGCGAGTGACGTTTCGCAGACCGCATGGGCTAAAGGGTGGGAGCGGCTTGACCAATTGCAGAACGACAGGATGCTCGTCACCTGGGTGAATACCATCGCGCTCAACGTCCACCGCAAGATCCAGCGCAGCGAACCTGCCTGGCAGGACCTGCCGGAAATCGGAACGAAGCCGCGCGTCAATCTGGCGGCGATCGACATGGCGCGGATTCTGAAGATCTGCGGGCCGGGCGACCGGACGTACCTGAAGTATCAACTCAACGGCATGTCGCCCAGCGAAATCGCGAAAGAGCGCGGCGTGCCGGAGAGCGCGATCCGCGTCCGCCTGCTGCGGGCACGGCGTGCAGCGCGGCGGCGCGTGGAACGGATGGCAAATCCGCAGGTCGTCGTTCAGTAGCTGGAATCGCGGCGCGTGGCGCTCACGCCACGGCCGCGGCAACCTCGTCCCGCAGCGCGCACTGGCGGGATCCGAAACCGGCATCGGCGAGCGCGTTCATGACTCGCTCCGGCGCGCCGAGATCGCTCCAGCCGGCGCTCGATGGCATTCGCACGACAAATAACTGTTCGGTGCTGCGGGTGAGGACCTGGCTCGAGAAATCAACGGATTCGAGTGAATCGCCGAGCCAGGCATCTTCGATGCGACCGTGACGATGGGCAGCCATGAGGGTATCGAGCAGGCCCGGGACACAGGCATCCAGCATTCGCAGGAAAGCGTTCACGTGTCCGGTCATCACAAACGTATTCCAGAGGCATGCGCGCGCGTGCAGAAGCTCGGCGATATCCGCCGACGGCTTTTCCCAGAAGCGCTGAACGCGATGCAGGTTGCCACTGAAGTCGCCTGTGGCGGCCGCGCCGGGCTCGATCCAGCCGTATTCGGTTTCCGCGTGCGTGGCCTGCGCACCCAGCAGAACAATGGATTCCGGCCACTCGGCCGCGGTCTCGATCGCCGCGTTCACCGACGACTGAAAGTGGCGCTCGCTGCGATAGAAGTGGTCGGACGGAATGAACGCGATCACCGCATCCGGATCGCACGCGGCGATGCGCAGGACGGCAGCTGCGATTGCCGTGCCGGTTCCCTTGTTCTTCGGCTGCACGATCAGGCGCGAAGGATGCACATCGTTCAGCTCGTCGCGATAGTAAGCCTCGTGGGATTTTGTGAGCACGAAGATGGTGTGGTCGTCTTCGATAACCGGCGCCAGCCGCGAGCGCGTTTGCGCCAGCAGAGTGCGATCACCGAAGATCCGGCAGAACTGCCTGGGCCGGTCATCGCCGGCAACCAGCCGTGAAAGCGGGCGAAGGCGAACGCCATCACCTCCCGCAAGCACCACGCCCCACGCAGATCGCGCGGGACGTTCCCGGACCGGAATGCCGCTGTCTTCAAAGACAGGCGGAGGCATCCGGACCTCTCCGATGGAGGCTATCTCAACGTTGAATTGCATGCTCGAATAGCCGAGCACACCAGGGGCCAGCGATGGAGGGCGCTAGTCGTCGCTTGCGGAGACTGCTTTCGCTTCGAGATTAGCGTCGGCGGCCTTCAGCTCGGAGAGACGCTTGTGGAGAGTGCGGAGGCTGATTCCGAGGACACCGGCTGCTTCCCGATGCGTGCGTGAGTGCTTGAGCGTGAGGCGAATATACTGTTTTTCGACTTCTTCCAGACTTTTGCCGGCTTCCACTGTGATGGAATCGACAGCCCGCGCACCGGAATGTGCGGGAGCAGCGGGAGCTGCAGCCGGAGCGGGATGCAAGACCGGAATCTGGGTGCGCTGCTGCGGCAGACGAAACGCGGGAGCCAGATGGGTCGGCATCAAAACGCCCTCGCGCGCAACAATAATTGCCCGCTCAAGAACGTTGCGCAGCTCGCGCACGTTACCCGGCCAGGAGTAGTCCATAAACTGCCACAGAACTTCCGGATGAATGTCCGTCACATTACAATCATTTCTCTTGTTAATCGACCGGATGAACGATGACGCAAGCGCCGGAATGTCGTCTTTCCGGGCGCGCAGGGGCGGCAGTTCGATGTGGAAGACGTTGAGCCGGTAGTACACGTCTTCTCGCAGCATCTTCTTCTCGATCGCTTCCAGCAACGGCCGGTTGGTCGCCGCGACTACGCGAACATCGACGGGAATCTCGCGCTGGCCGCCGAGGCGGCGCACGGCGGATTGCTCGAGGACACGGAGCAGCTTGGCCTGCATGGCGATGGGCATTTCCGCAATTTCATCAAGGAAGAGCGTTCCCTGGTTGGCGTGCTCAAAGCAGCCCGCGCGGCGCTCGAGAGCGCCGGTAAACGCGCCTTTTTCGTGGCCGAATAATTCGCTTTCGATCAGCGTTTCCGGCAGGGCCGCGCAATTGACCGGAACGAACGGACCGCCTGAGCGCGGGCTCAGCCGGTGGATAGCCGATGCCACCAGTTCCTTGCCGGTACCACTTTCGCCCGTGATCACAACCGAGGCGGAACTGGGAGCGGCCAGCTGAATCGCGCTGAAAACCACGCGCATGGGCGCCGAGCTTCCGACCAGATCTTCGAGCGTCCCCTGCTGATAGCCAAGCTGGCGGCGCAGGCGTTCCGTCTCATTGAGAAGCGTCTTCTGACGAACTGCGCGCTCGAGCAGCGGAGCGAGAATCGAAATCTGCGCGGGCTTCTCCATGTACCAGAAGGCACGGAGATCTTTGACGATGGAGACGGCTTTATCAACGCTGCCGAGACTGGTGAGAACGATGGTGGGAGTGAGATCGCCGCGCGTCAGCAACTCCTGCAGGAGCTGCGAACCATCCATCTTCGGCATCATCAGATCCGTGATGATGACGTCGATGACCGAAGAAGAGAGCTTGTCCAGGGCCTCTTCACCATCCCCAGCGGTTTCAATCGCATAACCCAGCGAAGAGACTTTAGCGGAAAGGCTTTGCCGCTCCAGCGGGTCGTCGTCGACGATCAGAACACGGGCCGCCGCCGGGGTTTGGACCATACCCTTTATTCTACCCGACCACGGTAGTTTTCCACCCCCACCAGGTAGATTTTGGGGTGGTTCACGCTGGTAACAAAAAAGCCCGGATCGCCTCTCAGGCGATCCGGGTAAAGGGATGAAATGGCAGAGTTGAGAGTCTATTGACGCGCGGGGGATTCGCGGGTCAGAGCGTGTTCGAAATTCGCCGCAGCCGCCGGAGTCTTGACGTTTCCGGACAGAATCTCACGGTTATGGATTTCATGGCCGTAGAGTTCACGGTCCGCATCCTGATCGCCACGGAGAGTCGCGCCTTCGAGTGAAATGCCGGCGAACAAACCACGCGAACGGGAGTAGGCGAGCATCTCGGCATGCATGGCGGCATCGGTTTCAGCCGAGGCGGTACGTCCCACAGGGCCTGCGGCGATACTGGCGTCCCCACCCAGAGTGAATTTATCTTCCAGCAGGTGGCGCATCCCGCTATCGTTCATCACCAGTACGACCACATCGGTGTCGGACGCGCCGATCTGGAAGCCGACGCTGCCGCCTTCCACGCGCATCGCAGCCGGGGCTGTCCAGCCGCCGCCGTTCTTCCGGCAGGCAGCAAAACCGCTGCCGTACTTCGCGCCGATGATGAATCCGGCTTTCTTCATGCCGGGAATTACAACGACGCAACGCGCCTTGTCGAGGAGATCCTGGGGGATGCCCTTATCGGCGGCGTGCATCATGTCAGTGAGGGTGTCAACCGACGCGTCCAGACGGTCATTGACTTTGGCTTCGTGATCCGCGGCAAACGCGGTCATTGTTAAAGTGCTGGCAATCGCCAGAATCAGGGGGAATTGTTTGGTCATGCGAGGTCTCCTTGCCGCATGTGCAAAATGCATCAAGCCGTCCATTGTGCGAGAGGCCACGTTGCCGGCTGCGGGTTTACGAGCGCGATTGGGCGCGCGCGTGCATTGAAACAGGCGCAATCATTGGAAGCGCTCGATGCGCTTCGTAAGGAGATTGAAATGAAACCGAGCACAAAAGACCAAATGCAAGGGAAGTTTCATGAGGCCAAAGGTGCTGTAAAAGAGAAGACCGGCAATGCTACCAACGATCCGGATCTCGCCATGCGCGGCCGCGACGAAAAGACCGCGGGCAAAGTGCAGGACAAGATCGGACAGGTAGAAAGAGTCTTCGAAAAATAGCTTCGGCTGATGCGGAAGGCGGCGGGATTACCGCCGCCTCCACCGCATCAATTTCAGTTCCCCCCACACTCGATTTCTCAGCTTCAATCGAAATGCTGCATTCCTGCGGAACTTTATGGAAATGCTGCGGCTTGCAGGGATGGAAGCGGAATTGCCTTTATCCAGGTGCGAAAGGGAGGTTTTTAGACCATGCTATATACACTTGCTTTGATTCTCTTGATTCTCTGGGTGCTGGGGATGGTCACGTCGTACACCCTGGGCGGATTGATTCACATACTACTGGTGCTGGCGATCATCTCGGTGCTGATCCGCGTGATTCAGGGACGCCCCGTTTAGACCGGCGTTCATGCCGACTGCAGTCAACGTGGCGCGGGCTCCGCGGCGGTGGCGTAGACGGTTACGCTGCGCGGAGCCTTGTCATCCACGAGCGGAATCCATCCTTCTTCCAGTAATGTCCCATCCATTTCCACTCGCGGTTCCTCAGTTGTGCGGCGCACTGTGATCGTGTACGGCGTACTGAGGTAGCGGTATTCGATTCGAAATTCCTCCCAGCTCGACGGGACGGCGGGACGGATGGTGAGCTTGTTGCCCTGCCGCTGGAACCCAAGTACCTCTTCGAGCCAGACGCGATACATCCACGCGGCGGACCCGGTGTACCAGGTCCAGCCACTTCTACCCGTCTGCAGGGGGCTCGCGTAAACATCCGCCGCCGAAACGTATGGTTCCCCGCGGTAATGCTGCACGTCCTGCGGGTTGCGGCAGTGTTCTGCGGGATTCATTAACTGCAGCAGGCGGACAGCCTGCTCGCCATTGCCGAGCCTTGCCCACGCCATCGCGAGCCAGAGAGAACCGTGTGTGTACTGCCCGCCGTTTTCGCGAATGCCCGGCGGATAACCCATGATGTAGCCGGGATGCGGGGTGGAATGATCGAATGGCGGCGTGAAGAGCAGGACCTCGCCATCCGCATCTTTGACGAGCTCTTTGTTGGCAGACTCCATCGCGGTCTGCGCACGGGAAGGATCGCCGCCCCCCGCAATGACGGACCACGATTGCGGGAGCGAATCGATGCGGGCTTCCTCGTTGCGGTGCGAACCGAGAGGCGAGCCGTCATCAAAGAAGGCGCGCAGATACCACTCTCCATCCCAGCAGGTGCCTTCGATTGCCTGGAGGAGATGCGTGATGCGCCCGCGGCAGAGTGCGGCCATTGCGGGATCGCGGGTGTCCGCCAGTTCGGCAAAGCGCCGCTGTACATAGATGAGGAACCAGGCCAGCCACACGCTTTCGCCGCGGCCCTGATTGCCCACGTGATTCATGCCGTCATTCCAGTCGCAGTGCCCGATCAGCGGCAGGCCATTGGGACCCAGCTTCCATGCGGCTTCGAGCGCGCGCCGGCAATGCTCCCAGATCGAAGCGCTCTCCGCGGAGACTGCGGGAACGAACAGATGCTCCATCTGGTCCGGAGCCAGCGGCGGACCTTCGATGAAGCCGGCGAACTCATCGAGCAGCGAACGATCGCCGGTCACCGAAGCGTAGTGCGCGACTGCATAGGGCAGCCAGAGCAGATCGTCCGAACATTTTGTGCGGACACCATTGCCGGTTCGCGGGTGCCACCAGTGCTGCACGTCGCCTTCGCGAAACTGGCGGGTCGCGGACAGCAGAATGTGGGCACGCGCGAGTTCGGGCGCCGCATCCAAAAGCGCCATGGAATCCTGCAACTGATCGCGGAAACCAAATGCGCCGCTCGATTGATAAAGCGCGGTGCGGCCCCAGAAACGGCAGCTGAGCGACTGGTAAAGCAGCCAGCGGTTGACCAGAAGATCCACGGAGAGATTCGGCGTGTGAACCTGAACGGTTTCGAGCTTGCCCTCCCACCAGCCCCGGGCGTTCGCCAGGCCGCATTCCACCACATCCCGCGACCGATACTTCTCGATAATGCGGCGCACGTCTTCGATGCGTGGCGCCTGGCCCAGCAGGAAGACGACTTCGGTTTCGCCGCCAACAGGAATGGAAACCGGCAACTGCAGAACAGCAGCAGGATCGAGATCCGGCCCGCAGAAGTTGTTCAGATGCATGCTCCGCAACGCGGCAGGATTGGAGCGCGAGCCGTTGCGCCCGAGGAAGGCGCGGCGGTCGCCGGAATACGATTCGGCCGCGGGGGTGGACGCGGCGAACGCGAGGCCCTCCACGCCATCCGGCGACCAGCGCTGCCGCGCGAGCACTGCGCCGGAGGTCTCGTCGAATGACGTGACGACATGCGGGACCTGCTGTTCCCGCAACGAGCCGAGGACCCATTCGCAGAACCAGGTCACTGTCAGCCGGCGTGGGCGCGAGGAATCATTGCGAAGGCGAAGGCGGCAGATTCGGACGGGATCGCGCGGACCGTCTTCATCGAACGGCATGAATACCGTCAGCTCCTGGCTGATCGCGTGGCTGTTGTGCTCAAACACGGTGTAGCCCTGACCGTGTCGCGCGCGATAGGCATCGTTCTCGCGGATGGGGAGAGCGGTCGGAGTCCAGAGCGCTCCGGAATCGTCGTCGCGCAGATAGATCACTTCAGAAGCGGGATCGATTACGGGATCGTTCTGCCAGGTGGTGAGGCGGTTCTGCTGGCTGTTCGCGTTCCAGGTACAGCCGAGTCCGCTTTCCGTCACCATGCAGCCGAAATCGGGCCCGGCGATGACGTTGATCCAGGGAGTCGGCGTGGTGGTGCCGGGGCCGAGGTAGATCGCGTACTCGCGCCCATCGTGCGTGAAGCCGCCCACGCCGTTGAAATACGCCAGTTCGAGGAACGGCAGCTGGCGCGATGGCTCTTCGGCGACCCCTGATTTGGGGACGAATGGCGCGGCGACCGCCGGGAGTTCGCGCGGCGGCGGCAACTGCCGGGCGAGCGATCCGCGCGATCCGGCCAGCACGACGCGCGAAGCGCTGAGAATCAGAGCGCGCTGCGCATCGCTTAGGCTGTTCCAGTCGCGCAGGAAAACGCCCCCGGGCCGATCGGTACCGACTTCGCGCGCGTGGGCATCGAGAATGCGCTGCAGCTGAAAATTCAGCGGGCGGTCATAGCTGGTGGCTTCCTGATTGAGGATGACGAGATCCGCCATGAAGCCGTGAGCGCGCCAATAGGAGTGCGCGGCGAGCACTTCGCGCATCAGCGAGAGACCGGTGCTCTCGCGGACCGTGATGGTGGCGATGGGAAGATCGCCGGAAATGCCGAGCGCCCAGAGGTCGCGCTGGCTGACTCTCTCCGGAACAGGGCGCGAGCCCTGGCTGCGCAACGGTGAGCCGGGGAAGAAGAGATATCCGGCGAGTTGCTGGTAGCTGTGCGCGGCGTCCGGACCGATCTGCAGATAGCGGAATTCGAGCTGTTCGTGAGTCCACGCGAGATCGAGAACGCGCGCGGCGGCTTCCGCGCGGCGATAACGCGCCACGAGGCGCATCAGGTCGTCACGCGAGGCGGCGGCCATCGTCAGGAACAGGACCTGCACTTTGCCGCGCGGCTCGATGATTTCGCGGCAGCGCAGGCTGATGGCGGGATCGAGCGTCGCTCCAACTACTCCATTGAGGGACCGGTCGTACGCTTCCGCATTGGCGGCAGTGCGGCCGCGGCCGAGGAACGACCCGCGATCCGTTTCGTGCTCGATGTTGCCGGTGGCGCCGACCAGCATGTGCGCCATCCACAGCGGGGGATCATGCGGATCACGCAGGCGGCGGTGCGCAATGATCACGCCGTCGTCCACTTCGGTTTCGACGAAGAGCTTGTTGAACGCCGCGTGCGAGGCATCCGCCGCAGCCGGAGCCATGGCGAGTTCGGCGAAAGAGGTGATGTCCAGAGAGCGCCGGCGGCGAGTCCGGTTGAGGACGGTCAGCCGTCGGACTTCCACATCGTCATCGTGGCTGACCACCACGCTCAGTGTCGATTCGATGCCGAGGAAGACACGCCGGAATTCGGCGCGGTTCGCGGTGAATGTGGCCGACATCTCGCGGCGATCGTCGCAGATCGGCTGCAGAGTGGCGGACCACGTGACGCCAGGACGCGCTTCATGCAGAAGAACGAACGTGCCCCACTGGTCGATCGCGGAATCGGCTCGCCAGCGCGTGATATCGAACTGATTCCAGCGGCTGAAACCGGAGCCGGAGTTCGTGACCATCACGGAATAGCGGCCGTTGCCGAGCAGTATCGTCTGCGGAAGCGTGGTCCGCACGGGCAGCACGCGCTCAGCCTGCTCGGGGGCGATTTTCTTGGCCGGGATGAGCGTGGGGGCGCGGCGTTCGCGCACGCGCAGGCGAGCAAGAGGAATGCGCTCGAACAGCAGCGATTCGATAGCGCGGATGCGCGGATCGGAGTGGAAGCGCCGGCGCACGATCTCGCCATTGAGGAGATTCGCAAGCGCCGCCATCGACATTCCCTGATGGTGCGCGAACCAGGCGTAGATCGCGATGCCGCCGCGGCCTTCCGGCGTGGAACTGCGGGAATTGTCGATGGCTTCATAGAAGCCCATGGGGCCGCGCAGGCCGCAATCGGTATCGAGTCTCCGCAGATTCGCCACAGCGGCACGCGTATTGAACAGCAGCGCCATCATTGTGGAGTAGGGCGAGACCACAAGGCGGCTATCGACGTCCGGATTCTGCGCGGTGGCCGGAATGCCGAAAGCGCGGTATTGATAGGTCTGGCGCGCATCGAGCGCGCTGTAGGCAGATTCCGAGAGGCCCCACGGAACACCGGCCTGCTCGCCGAATTCGATCTGGGCTTTCACTGCGTTACGGCAGGCAAAATCGAGCTGCGAATTCTCATAGCTGTTGGTAAACAGCATCGGCATGAGGAACTCGAACATGGTGCCGCTCCAGGAGAGAAGCTGGCGCCCCTGCGGCTCGGTTCGCATGGGGCGTCCGAGCGCAAACCAGTGTTCGAGGGGAACATCCCCTTTCGCGATCGCGATGAGGCTGGCGAGACGGGCTTCGCTCACCAGCAGATCGTAATGACTGCTGAAAACGGGTGGGCCTTCGGCGACGTAGCCGATCGCAAGATGACGGCGGCGGCGATCGTAAAGCGTCGCGATGTTGGTCTCATCGGCAAGACGCCGGAGAGACTGTTGTAGCCGCCGCAGCTCAAGCGCGGTGATCGCGGCGTTCTTCTCCGCGTCCTGCACTTCCGCTTTGAGCTGCGCCACCCATCCATTCGCCTCGGGCGGCATCTCCGGCGAGAGCGGGCGGTTGAGGATTGCTTTCAGCGCCGGAATGCCGCGCTCGAGTTCCGCCAGTGAAGGAATGGATTTCAAGACGCGGCGGCGAAGCTCGATTACGTCTTTGCCGAAATGCGCGAGGAAACCTTCGCTGGGGCGGGAAAGTGTTTCCACCCAGCGAAGGTTTCGGTTGATCACGTCAATCCAGGCGTCGATCTCCGCGACGAAGCGCGAGGCCCAGTAAGCGCGCTCGCCGCCGGAAGCGGCTTCCCACCGGCTGACGTCGCGGAATGGATCGGCGGAGTGCGCGATCAGCCGGAGACGCGGAATGAGCTCATACTCGCGAAGATCGGAACGCAACAGACGCGAGGCGGCGCGGCAGGGCGAGCCCAGATACAGATCCTCGCCCGCCACTTCCCAGAGAATGCCGAGCGTGGTCTGCAGTCCGGTCAGACAGGATGGCGGAAGAACCGGACAATTCAGCAACTCATCGATGGCGCGATCGACGGTCCACAACCCTGCGAGGAAGTTGCCGCTATCGGCGGAAGAGATATAGCGGGGATGGAGCGGAGCGAGTGTGTCGATGTCATACCAGTTGTAGAAATGGCCGTCCTGCCGCTCCATCAGATCGAGCGTGGCAATGGTTTCGCTGCAGCGCCGGCAGAATTCGGCCGCCGGAATCCAGCCGAAATCATAAGCCGAGAGAGCCGAGAGAAACCAGAAGCCGATGTTCGTGGGCGAGGTCCGGCGCGCCACTTCCACACGAAGCGCGAGCTGCGTGTTGTCAGGCGGCAACCAATGGCTTTCCGCGCTCACCAGATCGTCGAAGAATCGCCAGGTGAGGCGCGCCGCCTGATGAAGATATTCGCGATCATTATCCGCCAGCTCATTCAACCCGCGCCGCGCAGACGTGCTGTTCAGCCACGTCAGCAGAAACGGCGAAAGCATCCAGAGACAGAGGAATCCGGCTGTCGGAACCAGACGGTGCCAGTAATAAAGGACAAGCATCAGGACGGCGGAGAGCGCCGCGATGATGATCATCTGCTTCCGGGTGGAATCCATGTGGCGGCCGGAATCGCGTTCCGCGGCGTCCGCCGTTTGCCATTCGAGAAGATGGCGGCGGCTGACGCAGCGGCGGTAAGTTGCGCGCGCGATGGCATCGACAGCGAGCCAGGCCTGATGCGGCAGGAAGGCCGTCAGAACCGCGGAGCGAATCAGCTCATCGCTCGCTCCCTGGCGGCCGTGAACGGTGCCTTCGAGCTGGCGAACGAGGCGATCAATCAGCGGCGCGAGCGCGGGAATCAGAATGGCGAGCGCGACCACCACGCTCCACACGCTGGGCGCGACGGAGGTGAGCCATCCAAACAAGAGAAGCAGCAGCGCGCTCACCGGCACAAGGCTGCGGCGCAGATTGTCGAGAATGCGCCAGCGGCTCACCGCGCCGAGCGGATTGGGAACATCGGCGCGCGGACCGGGCACTGTGCCGAGGATCCAGGGGAAGATCTGCCAGTCGCCGCGAATCCAGCGATGCTGCCGGCGGCTGAAGCTGGCGTAATCGAGCGGAAGGCTTTCGAGCAATTCGATATCGGTGGCGAGACCGACGCCCGCGTGCGCGCCTTCAATCAGGTCATGGCTCAGGAGCGATTCAGACGGAAAACGATCGCCGAGGATGGCATCAAACGCAGCGACGTCATAGATGGCTTTGCCGTGGAACGTGCCTTCGTTGAAGTAATCCTGCTGGATATCGGAGACGGAACGGAGGTAAGGATCGAGCCCGGACGTATCGGCGAAGACTCGAGTGAAGCGCGTGGCGGTAGCGCCGGGAAGAGCAATTGCGACGCGCGGCTGAATCACCGCATAGCCGCGGGTGCGCACGCGCGCCGCCGGATCGATCTGGACCTGATTGCAGGGGTGCGAAATCGTTTCCACCATCCGCCGGCCTGCATTTGGCGGCAGCGCGGTATCCGCATCGAGCGCGATGACGTAGCGAATCGTCTGTTTCAGTTTGCCGACGCGGAGGATAGCGGGGGCGCCGTGACCGGTGAGGAATGCGTTGAGATCTTCGATCTTGCCGCGCTTGCGTTCGCGGCCGATCCAGCAGCCTTCGGATTCCGACCACTCGCGCGGGCGATGAAACAGAAGAAAATTTCCTTTTGGATAGCGCTTATTGAGCTGCGCAACGCCATTCGATATGAGTTCGACGAGCGCAGCGTCACCTGGCTGATCGCGCTCGGGGGCGTCGAGAAAATCGGAGAACAGCGCGAAGGAGAGATTGGCGTCGCGGTTGGCGAGATAGCGAACTTCGAGCTTTTCGATCTCGCGATGAACAGCGGCCTCGCTGGCGAGCATCATCGGCACCACGACGAGGGTGGCGCATTCCTCCGGTATGCCGCGTTCGTAATCCATGCGCGGCAACTTCGAGGGCGGAAACGTCGCCACGATAAACGCGTGGACAATCTGGATGGCCAGCTCACTCAGGGGAATCAGCGCGAGCGCGCCCAATACACCCAGAAGGGTGTAGCTGTGGACACCGGCTCCGTGCGCGATTTCCAGAGCCAGCGCATCGAGACTCAGGGTCAGGCCGAAAACAAAGAGGAAATAGAGAAGAACGGAATGATGCCGCGTGGCGCGAACAAAACGTACGTTGAGCGGAAGGTGCGCACCCGCGCGCCGCTCGATCTCCGCGATTCCTTCCGCCACCAGAAAATAGGGAACCAGCCTGCGGGTGGTGTCGGCCTGCTCTTCCGCGAGAGCGACGGCCATGCGGGCGATATCGCGTTCATCGGACCCGGACCATCGCGCGATGCGTTCAATCGCGTGCCGGCATCGATCGCGCGTTTCGAAATCGCTCGCGGCGTAGACGCCGGAAGGGTCGCGGCGCAGTTCCTCATCAACGACGCTGACCCGTTCGAAAACCTTGCGGACGTCGAGACGCGAGAGCGCCCGCAGACTGCTGAACGCTCGCGCCGCCGCATCGGAGCTGCCGGCTTCCCGCCGGTTTTCCTCGCGCGCAATTTCGGTGAGCGGACGGCCGGCCTTTTCGACTTCCAGCTGAAAGGCTGAAAAAGCCTCTTCTTCGCCCTGCAGCAATTCGGCGATCGCCGCGAGGAAAGTGCTGCTGAGTGCGTACGGCTGGCCGTCAATGCGGGCCAACATGGCTTGCTGCGCTTCCTGATCCAGCCGCGCGCTGGCAATGAGACGGTCCGCCCACAAGTACGCGGCCTCGCGATGCTGCTGCGCGCTGGCGGCGTCAACGGCGAGACGCGTGAGTTCTTCGAGGAGCGCGAGGCGAAGAAGCTGCGTGAAATCCCAGAGCTCGGCGGTGGTGAGAGGGCGCACCTTCTGGAATTCGCAAAGCGCCTCGTGCATGGCGTCTTCACTGACTTCGTGCTCGCCGTGTTTCAGCAGCTCCGCGGCGAGCGCGTGGACCTGCGCGTAATTCGCGCCTGGATCCGGCTTCGACTTTACGCCTTCGAGAACGTAGCGAACTTCTTCGACGTCATTCTGAACCAGATAGGAATTTTCGAGGAGCCAGTTGGCGGCGGGTCCGGGAGCGTGTCCCATGCCGACGCTGGCAGCCAGATCGGCGATGGCTTTATCGAAATCTCTTTCGAGAGCACTGAGACGCCGCCTGATGAACGGAGCGAGCGCGGGCTCCGCAACGACTTTCGCGCCGGCAGCCGCGCGCGCCCAGCTCAGATCGTTGCGTTCACGAACCGGTGGAATCGCCGCAGGGGAAGTGAAGACTTCCGGGATCACGAAGACAGACGCGGGATGCTCGGCGCGAATCTCTTCGACAACCGCCTGCACCGCATTCGCCCGCGTTTCCGTAACGAGGATATGCTCCCCTTCGACCGCAAGTGGAAACCAGGCGCCGAGGCGCGGATGACGATCGGCGCGCTCCTTCGCCGTGACGCAGAGAACCTTCGCTCTCTCGAGGCGCTTTGCGGCGCGATCCGCCGCGGCGTCCGTGGCGGAGAAGATCGCCAGTATCAGGCGCTGATCCTGCAGTTGTGACCGTATTTTTTCAGGGCTTGTGGGTTTCTCGCCAACTAGCACGCAGTGCCTCGGATGGCCCTCGCGAATAAGGTCAGCAGGAACAGGACGCCAAACAGCGCCGCGCAGAACTGGGCTGCATCGGAAAGCGCGGGACTACCCCAGACGGCGCTCCCACTGGACACCAACGCGAAAATAATCGACCAGCCGTTCATTCGAATTTCCTTCAGACTGAGTCAGGCGGACCAGCGAAGGTCGGCGTTTTCGCGATCTT
>CAZPZE010000008.1:0-5540 GCA_964590625.1 uncultured Solibacteraceae bacterium | reverse complement strand
GGGCGGCGATCTGGCGCTCGCGGCTCGTCAGCTGCGGGCGCCGCGGCGTCAGAAGCTTGCCGGAGGTGCCGAATATGCCCTCTTCCATCCACGCGCCGCCGGAGGTCACCGCGCGCAGGCAGGTGAGCAGCGTTTCCGCTTCGGAGGTGCGAAGAAGAATGCCGCGCGCGCCGAACTGCAGGAGGCGCAGCGCTTCGCCTTCGGTGATGGTGGAGCCCCACACCACGACGGGCACGTGGTTGCCGGCGGCAGCCAGCTTCTGGAGCAGGTCGATCACGCGCAGGAGGCCGAGGCCTTTGTCGACGACAACGACATCGAAGGACATGCCGGCCAGTTCGGCGGGGAAGAGCGCAACGGTCTCGTCCGGAGCAGGACGGCTGGAATCGCCCGCGACGGCGCCCATGAGATTGGCGAGGTCGGGATCGAGCACTTCAGCAATCGGAATCGGCTCGCCTTCGACCGCCATTTCATTCGCGGCGGGCCCGGCCGGCGATGCGGATTGCAGGAGCGCATAGATGGCTTCGGGGGTGGCGACGGTGCCACCGAAGTGGAGGTCTTCGGTATTTTCCAGAAGCCAGCGGATGCCTTCCACAGCGACCGGCTGGTTATCGCAGATCAAAACGTTTTTCTTCGTCAAATTCATCTCAGTTGGTCCCTCGATTCGATTCCTCTTCCGGCCGACCGCCGGATGGTTTTTGAGAACCCGGGCCGAAGCCCAGGCGGCGGCGCATGTTTCCCCAAAGCGACGCGAACTGCCCTTCGGCGCGGGCATCCTTCACGACTTCGATCAACATCACGCCTACAATAAATTCACCGCCGCCCGTGGGCTGGCAGTGCCGCACTTCGCCGAGCAGCATCTCGGATTCGGTCTCCACATAAATGCGGGCCGCCATTTTCACCGGAACGGGCAGGCGCAGACTGAGGCCCGAGGGCGAGACATCCACGAGCGAAGCCTCATAAGACCGGGTGCCGTGCACGCTCAGCACGCCGGCGGTTACTTTGCCGGTGCAGGAGATGCGGGCTTCGCGGCGGCGTGAGAAGCTGAGAGCAACGGAGACTCCCCAGTCTTCGCCCATTGGCATGCAGCCGAGAACGGTGCCGGAAATCTGGATCTGATCGAGAGAAATTCTCGCCACGGCGCCATTCGGTACCCGCCTTTCGCAGCGAATGCGGAGCACGCCGTCGCTGATATCGATCAGTTCGCCGACGGAGTCGGGAATCAGAGCGCCGAAAATACGCACGACTATTCCGGATGGTTTTCGCGCGTCCCGCGTGGAGGAATCCGCCGGCGTATCGATCATCGCTGTATTCCGATCTGTGTATTTACGGAGTGCCACCGTTTGTTCTCCCGCTGTATCCGCACCGCTTCCGGCGGCGAATCAGCCCCGGACTATTCCGGGTGATCACTGCAATTATTCAAAATTATCGGGAATTTATTACCGAATAGTCAAACGTAAATCTCCCAGTGCGACAATATGACGCACCTGTCGAATGATGTTGTGCACTATAGTTGCTGTGGAGAAAGGCAGCATTGCTTCTCTTATGATCTGGCCGCGCGCATGTGAAAAGTGCTCATCGATACTTTTGCGGCGGTCAAAAGTACGTAATCTCAGAGAGCGCTTACTCTGTATTTTTCTCGCGCCGTACCGCTGTGAATGCTGCGACGCGCGCCTGTTTCGACGGCGCTTCCGCATGCTGCGGCACATGCGCGGAACTCAATAAAAACACCACTGCGGGCGCTGTTACATCGCTCTGCGGAAGCTGGAGACCGGGGCGGATCGCGCGAGTGAAAGTGAGCCAGGTGAGGCGCGTTTTCTTAACTTCAGTTATAGTACGCGGTTCCTGGGACTTATTGTTTATTGTATTGAAACCTTTTACGATGCAGCATAGGAACAGCCGTCCGAAGTTCCGGAGTGAAGCTGGTTTATTTTTGAGTGACTTACATTTGTTTTGATTACTCCGTTGGTTAACTGGTAAATACCACTATTCGCCGGTAATAGCCGGAATCCGGTAAAAACGACAATAGCCCATAGATATATGATTGAATCCGCCGATACGGGAGAGCGATGACCTCGGTTCGCGAAAATGTTGCCGCGCAGGTAGCGCTGCCGTGGATTGTCCGGCTCCGTTACCTGATGGCGTTGTGGCAGATCGCCCGAATTCTCTTTGTGAATCGAGTGATCGGCGTGCACCTCGAAGTTCTGTGGCTGCTGCTCGCGCCCGGCGTCGTGCTGGCGAGTAATCTGTGGCTGGCGATGCGCGTGCTCTCTCCGCGCGGCGTGGAAATACGATCCGAGCATCCGGAATGGATTGTGGCGGGTGTGGTTATTCTCGACACACTCTGCTTTACGGCCGCGCTGATGCTGACGGGCGGCCCGGATAATCCGTACAATATTCTGTACGTGGTGCACGTGGCGATTGCGGCCATGATTCTGCCGCGATGGCATGCAAGAGGGCTGGCCGCGTTTGCGTGCGCGTGCTACGGCTCGGTGTTTCGCTTCCACGCGCACGTGCCGGAACTTTCCGGCGGACCCGCAACCCGCCTTCACGTTCTTGCCGTGTGGCTGTCTTTTGCCGCGGCAATTTTTCTCGTGACGGTATTTTCCGGAAAAATCTCGGAATTGCTTCGCGGGCGCGAGGAATCGCTGCTGCGGCTCACACAGCAGCTGCATCAGAAAGACCGGCTGGCTTCGCTGGCGACGCTGGCGGCCGGCGCGGCGCATGAGCTGAATACGCCGCTCGGCACGATTGCGGTGATCGCGCGCGAACTCGAGCGCTACGCGACGGTGACGCAGCCGAACGAAGCGATCGCGCTCGACTGCGGTCTGATTCGCGGTGAGGTGGAGCGCTGCCGCGAGATTCTGGAGCGGATGAGCGCGGATGGCGCCGATCCTACGGGAGAGAGTCCGGAGGCAATCACGGTCTCGGGTTTTCTCGAGCAGGTGCATGCGGCGCTGCCGGAAGCGGAGCGCCGCCGGGTTCGCATCGAGGCGGAGGATTTCTGCATGCTGCTGGTGATTCCGATGCGCGCGGTGGAGCAGGCGCTCACGGCGCTGGTGCGGAACGCGATCGACGCCAGCCCCGCCGATGCGCCTATCGTGCTGGCGGCCCAGCATGCAGGACGGCGGCGGGAAGGCAATGTCCGGTTCGTGGTGCGCGACCGGGGCTGTGGAATGTCCGGGGAAACCCTGCGGCGTGTTGGCGAGCCTTTCTATACAACCAAGGAACCTGGAAAGGGGATGGGGTTGGGAGTGTTTCTCGCGCGCACGCTGGCGGAGCGGCTCGGCGGTCAGCTGACGTTTGAATCGCCGGGCAAAGGCACGATTGCGGCGCTCGAAATTCCGCGCGCTCCCGTGAGTGAGGCGGTGGAGGTATGAGTGAAGCGGCAAAGCAGCCGGCCGTCCTCGTGGTGGATGATGACCGGACGTTCAATACACGGCTTTGCAGGGCGTTCGCGGATCGCGGCTGGAGCGCGCATTCGGCGCTCGATGGCGATGCGGCGCTGAGTCTGGCGCAGAGCGGGAGTCCCGATCTGGCGATTGTGGATCTGCGGCTTCCGGGAATGAATGGTCTGGATCTGATTCAAAAGCTGCACCAGATTGACCGGAGGATATGCGTCATCATGCTGACTGGATACGGCAATATTGCGACGGCGCTGACCGCGACGAAGCTCGGCGCGAGCCACTATCTCAATAAGCCGGTGGACGCCGACCAGATACTCGACGCGTGGCAGCGTATTCACGAGACAGAATCGACTGCGGAGCCGGATGAGAACAGCGTTCCCAGCCTGGCGATGGTGGAGTGGGAGTACATGCAGCGCGTTCTCGCGGGCTGCAGCGGCAACGTGACACAGGCGGCGAAGCTGCTTGGTCTGCACCGGCGATCGCTGCAGAGGAAGCTCTCGAAATTTCCGCCGCTGAAGTAGCGGCGCGCGATGGTGCGCACGATACTCTGGACGCATGGCGGCTCCGGTCGAAATCGAAGTCAAGATTGCGGTGGCGAGCGCGGCAAAGGCGCGGAAGATTCTTCGTGAGGCGAAATTCCACGTGGAGGGCTCGCGGGTCTTCGAAAGAAATCTGGTGCTCGATAACGCGCAGGGTTCGGTGAAGAGGCAGGGGCTGCTGCTGCGGATACGAACCACGGGGACGCGCGGGAAATCGACCGGGGCGCTGTGCACGTTCAAGGGGCCGGCGCGCGAAACGCGGACACATCACAAGATCCGGATTGAGCGCGAGTTCATGGCGAGCGATGGCGATGAGTGCCTGGCGGTGTTCGCGGGAGTCGGACTGCATCCGGCGTTCCGGTATGAGAAATTCCGGACGAAGTTTTCGAAGCGCGGACGTGGGGCAGGGAAGCAGGGCCATATCGTGCTCGATGAAACTCCGATCGGCGTGTTCCTGGAGCTGGAGGGGCCGGCGATGTGGATCGACCGGACGGCGAAGGATCTGGGATTCAGCCGGAACGATTACATCACAATGAGCTATTCGCGGCTGTGGGAGCGATGGCGCGCGGAGCACGCGATTCCGGCGGGGGATATGGTTTTCGATTCGGCGCGGCAGCGGGGATAGTGGACTTTACGACGCGACTTTGATAAGTCGCGTGTCCCTGAAAAACATTAGTGGACGGAGCGCGCCGGGCAGAAGCCCGACCCTACAAAGGCGATTAGCGGGTCTGGAGTTGGATTAAATTGCCGCTGTGATCGCCATCGTGCGGCGCGTTGGGCGGCGCGGGAATGGTCTGGGGAGCCCGCCAGAAATCCATGTATGAGGTGTAGTGCACGCAGGCCACGGTGCAGCGCGGCGCGCAACCCTTCTGGGTGATGAACTCGCGGCGGATGTCTTCCTTCGTGTATTGCGCGAGGGGCTTGGCGGGATAGCCGCGCTGCTGCGAGCAGTAGTGCACGAGGCCGTCTTCGCAGACATAGAGATAACGCGCACCCGCCCGGCACTTCCAGTTGTTCTCGCGGCCGTGCGCGATGTTGTCCTGGAAATAATTCATGCGGGCATAGGATTTCTTGCCCATGTCGCGGACCTGCAGGTAGATGCTCTGCTCTTCGTCCGACAGGGGCTGGAGCTGTCCGCTGGAATCGTGGATGATGCCGACCGTCGTGGTGAAGCCAAGCTCGACGGCGCGTTTGGCGACGACGATGGCGTCCTGCGGGTTGTGGATGCCGCCGCCGACGACCGAATTGATGTTGACGTGAAAATCGGCGTGCTCGGCGAGGAACTGCAGGCGGAGGTCGAGGGTTTTGAGGCTCTTCTTCGATACGTCGTCCGGCATGACGTTATCGATCGAGATCTGCATGTGCTCCAGACCGGCATCGTTAAGGCGCTGGATGCGTTCGGGATTGAGCAGGAATCCGTTCGTAATCATGCCGGCGATGGCGCCGGCGCCACGGATGCGGCGGATCAGATCGTCGAGATCGGGGTGGAGCAGGGGCTCACCGCCGCTGAAGGAGATGACGGTGGTGCCGAGGTCGGCCAGGCGGTCGATCCGCCGGTACATTTCTTCCTTCGGGACGGGCTTCGAGAAATCGTCGA
>CAZPZE010000007.1:0-23461 GCA_964590625.1 uncultured Solibacteraceae bacterium | reverse complement strand
TCGCTCCTCCGTCAGACTCCGCAAGCGTCCGCGAAGCAGGTCCGCGAGCGAGACCATTCCGGCCAGTTCTCCCGTCTCCCGCTCTACCACTGGCATTCGCGTCAATCCCGTGTCCGCCATCCGGACCACCACCGCGCGCAGAGGCTCATCCGTATGCGCGACTACCGGCTGCTTCAGCACGTCCGAAAGACTTCCCGGCGAAGTGGAATCCATCAGCTCCAGCAGTTGCTTCCGGGTCACGACGCCGCGTACTCTCTTCGCCTCATCCACCACCGGATACAAATGCTGGCCGCGCTGCAGCGGCTCGCGCACGAGCGTCCGCTTCAGCTCCGCCACAGGCGTACCCGCCGGAATCGCCACCACCTTCGTCCGCATCACTTCGCGGACGAACAGAATCTCCATCGGATCGGTTGAATATTCGCGCGTAATATGGAAGCCGCGCCTCGCCACTTTCTCCGTCAGAATAGAGCGCTTCAGTACGAGCACGGTCAGGCCGTACGAGAACATCGTTCCGACCAGCAGCGGCAGCATCATATTGATATCGTGCGTCAGCTCCAGCGCGAATAGCACCGCGGTGAACGGTGCGCTCATCGCACCGGCCAGCATCCCCGCCATGCTTACCAGCGGCCAGAATCCCGCGCCTTCATGCGGCAGGAACATCCCCTCCACGCCGCCGAGCGCTGCGCCGATCATGAGCAACGGCGCCAGAATACCGCCCGATGTGCCCGAGCCCAGCGAAATCACCCACACCGCCGACTTCACCAGCAGTACGCCCGCAATCAGCGCCCTCGGCTGATCGCCCTGCAGCAGCGAACCGATCGTGTCATATCCAACGCCCAGCGCCTGCGGAAAAATCATGCCACCCAGACCAACCGCAATCCCTCCGATTGCCGGCCACCACATCCAGTGCCACGGCAGCTTCTTGAAAAAGTCTTCAGTCGCGTAGACGCCCTGCGTCAGCAGCCATGCGCCCGCACCCGCGATGAGCCCGGCGATCACGCATCCAATCAGCCCCTGCGGGCCGATGAAGATCGGATGATGCGGCACCGGAAACAGCGGTCCGAGGCCGAGGATGTATCGCCTTGCTGCTCCCGCCGTCGCGCTCGCCAGCGCCACGGGGATCGCGCTGCGCGGCTTCCATTCGAACAGCAGCAACTCGACCGCGAGCAGCACGGCTGCCACCGGCGTCGCGAACGTCGCCGACATGCCCGCCGCTGCGCCCGCCACCAGCAGCGTCTTGCGCTCGGACGCGGTGAGATGGAACAACTGCGAAACAATCGATCCGATCGCACCGCCCGTTACGATGATCGGGCCTTCCGCGCCGAACGGTCCGCCGGATCCGATCGAGATCGCCGCCGAGAGCGGCTTCAGCACCGCCACGCGCGGCTGCACTTTGCTGCCGTTGATCAGAATCGATTCGAGCGCTTCGGGGATGCCGTGTCCGCGGATTCGGTCTGACCCGTATCGCGCCATTACGCCGATCACCAGTCCCCCGGCAACGGGCACCAGCACCGCCCACCACCCGAGATGATTCCCGGCCGGCGAAATCAGCGCCGTGCTGTTCGTACGTCCGTAATAAAAGAGGTTGGTGAAGAACCCGATGAGGCGCAGCAGCGCCCACGCCACATACGCGGTGACAAATCCAATCACGATCGCCGTGAGCGCGATCGGAATCACGCGTATGGTCGTCGTGAAGTCGCTTAGTTCCTCGTTATACCCGCCGTGTTTACTCATGTTTCCCTCCCGCTCCCGCGCGCAGCACCTGCCGCAGCGCTCGCGCCAGTTCCGGTCCGGAGCGTTCGAGTTCCGCCCGATGCGCCAACGCCAGGCTCTGAAGAATTTCCTGTCCCTCCGGAGTCAGATGGATCCAGACTTCGCGCCGGTCTTCGGTGCTCGCCTGCCGTGTCACGGCGCCGGCTTTCTCCAGCCGGTTGATCAGCTCCACCGCGCTGTGATGCTGGATGAACATCGCCGCCGCCAGCGCGCGGATCGTCGGACGCGTTCCCTCCGGCAACCCGCGGATCGCCAGCAGCAACTGATGCTGCTGCGCTTCGATCCCGTGCTCCTTTGCCGTCGCCTCGCTGAAGTGTAAGAACCGCCGGATTTGCCTGCGAAACTCCGCCAGCTCACGATACTGGCCGGTGGAAAGATCGGCCGCGAGCTCCATAAAATATATCGTATCACGATACGTTTTGAACTCGTGGACGACCTGATGCGTGGATGTTGAGGAAGGTTTGGCGGGACTACTGGGTCCTGGCCGATCGCGCGGCCCGCTGCATCGCCAGTTGCAGATCGCCCAACTGACGGCTGAACGCCACCGGGCTCACCGCGAGCCCCGTAAACCATTCGACCCGCATCACGGCTTCCGGACGCTTCTGGCTCGCCGTGTGGCGGATTTCCGTTTTCGATTCCGTCACGCGCGGCGGGAGGGAAGAATATGTCATGGATCGCTTATCGGCATGAATATTGCCACACTTGATGGCTAAAGAAGAAATCTTGTGAAGGAAATTACTCGGATTATTCCGGGGCGGATCTGATCACGATCCAGTCGCTGGGCGGGCGCGATCAGGCGCAGAGACCATGCAGCTGCCACGGCGCCGACGCAAAGCGCCGCTGTAAGCAATACCGACACCACCGCATTTCCTGCGGGGCTTGCGGCCACTGACGCAACGGCTGCAAACCCGCAGAATCCATAAAGCAGCAACGCCGCTTTGCGTGGGTTCCGCACTCGTTCGAGAAGCCGGTGGTGGACGTGACCGCGATCCGCAACGAAAACAGATCTTCCGCTGAGCACCCGGCGGGCAACTGTCAGGGCGGCATCCGCCAGCGGGAGGGCCAGCGCGATCAGAGGCACGCGCAATCCCATCGGCGTTGCGGGCCGTTCCAGTCCGAGAATCCCGAAACACCCAAGCAGAAATCCAATCACCAGACTCCCGGAATCCCCCAGGAAAATCTTCGCCGGGCTGAAATTAAAGCAGAGGAAACCGGCCAGCGCGCCGGCGAGTGGCCATGCTGCCGCGGCGAGATCCGTATTTCCCGCGAGCATTGCGCTGACCGCGATCGCGATAGCCGCAAAAATGCCCGCGCCTGCCGCGAGTCCATCCATTCCGTCGATGAGATTGAAGCCGTTGCAGCAGGCGAGCAGCCAGATCATCGCGACCGGAATCATCCACCACGAAGCTCCGGTGGCGTTCAGAAGGCCGCTCGCGCAGGCCAGTCCCGCGGCCACGGTCTGCCCCATCAGTTTCTGCCAGGGGTTGAGATCCAGCACATCATCCAGAATTCCGATCGCAAAGATCAGCCCGGCCGCGGGCAGAATGCTCCAGACTGCCGGCATCGTCCTGCCGGAGAGCGCCAGCGTCACTATATAAGAGATCACCACCGCTATCCCGCCGCCGCGCGGCACCGCGCCGGCATGGATCTTTCGGGCTGAATCCGCACGATCCACCAGTCCGATCGCTTTCATCACGCGCGCGATGAGCGGCGTCACGATCAGCGCCAGGACCACGGAAATGATGGCAAGCAGCGGCATGGCAACAGCTTTCTGACTCGGCAGAAGGGCAATTTCTGCCAGATCGAATTATAGGCTGCAAAATGTGCGGCCGTGCACGCTTGGGTACTGCCGGCGGCTGGTACCTTCACTCGGCCAGCGGCCGACAGTTCGCGCGTCCGCTCCTGTCTGCGGCTAAACTAAAGGCACTCATGGCTTTTCCCGGAGTCGATTACCTCCAGATCGATTCGCAGTTCAACGCGCAGGAACTCCTCGTCCGTCAGACTGCGCGGCGCTTTGTCGACGAGCGCGTCCTGCCTCTGATCCGTGATTGCTACCGCGACGCCGTCTTTCCCACCCAGCTCATTCCGGAACTGGCGGAGCTCGGCTTTCTCGGCGCTGGTCTCGGTCCGGAATCCGAGCGCTACGGCTGCGCCGCGATGAACGCGGTCGAGTATGGGCTGATCATGCAGGAACTCGAACGCGGCGATTCCGGTCTTCGCAGCTTCGCTTCGGTGCAGGGCGCACTCGTCATGTATCCGATACTTCGCTATGGCTCTGACGAACAGAAACATCACTGGCTTCCAGCGCTTGCCTCCGGCAAAGCCGTTGGCTGCTTCGGTCTGACCGAACCGGATTTCGGCTCGAATCCCGCGGGCATGCGCACCCGCGCCGTGCGTGATGGCGACAGCTGGATTCTCAATGGCGAGAAAACCTGGATCACGAACGGCTCCGTCGCCGACGTCGCCATCGTCTGGGCGCGCACTGAAGAGGGCATCCAGGGTTTTCTTGTTCAGAAGGGGATGCCGGGCTTCTCCGCGTCCGCGATTCACGACAAATGGTCCATGCGCGCGTCCGTCACTTCGAGCCTTTCGTTCACCGACTGCCGCGTCCCCAACTCCGCCGCGCTTCCCGGTGCGAAAGGGCTGAAGGCCGCGCTCGCGTGTCTCACCCAGGCCCGCTACGGCATCGGCTGGGGCGTCATCGGCGCGGCGATGGATTGCTACGAAACCGCGCGCTCGTATACCGTCACGCGCACCCAGTTCGATAACAAGCCGCTGGCCTCGCATCAGCTGGTCCAGGAAAAACTCGCGTCGATGATCACCGCGATCACGCAGGCGCAGCTTCTCGCGCTGCAGTGCGCGCGGCTTAAAGATGCCGCTCGTCTCGAAGCGGCGCATGTCTCGATGCTGAAGCGGGCGAATGTCGCCATAGCTATCGATTGCGCCCGCCAGTCGCGCGATCTCCTCGGCGCCAACGGCATCACGGGGGAATATCCGGTGATGCGCCATCTCTGCAATCTCGAAACGGTCCGCACCTACGAAGGCACGGATCATATTCATACGCTGGTCATCGGCGAGCGCGTGACCGGCATCCCGGCTTACAGATAGCAAAATGAACACAAACCGTCCGGAAGGCGATTGGAGTACTGCTCGTGGCGAGAAATGGGTTGCGCAACTCGCCGGCATGGAAGGCATGCTGGCGCCCGTGGATAAGCCACTGATCGAGGCGTTGAAGCTCGAGGTTCCCTGCCGTATCGCCGACATCGGCTGCGGCGGTGGCGGAACCGCGCTCGAGATTCTGCGGCGCGCTCCTGCGCGAAGTGTCGTTCACGGCTACGATCTTTCGCCAGCTTCCATCGAAGCCGCGCGCAGGCGCATTCCAGCCGGAGAACGCGCGATCGATTTCCACGTGGCGGACATGACGACCGCCGAACCGCCGGAACAACTCTACGATCGCCTTGTTTCGCGTTTCGGTGTCATGTTCTTCGAGAATCCATCCCAGGCGTTCGCGAACCTGGTGCGGTGGCTCGCGCCCGGCGGCAGGTGCGCTTTCGCAGTGTGGGGTCCGCCGGAAGAAAATCCGTGGAGGGCCACCGTAACGGATGTCGTCGCGCAATTCGTCGAACTTCCGCCGTTCAATCCTGAAGCGCCAGGACCGTTTCGTTACGCCTGCGCGGATCGGTTCGTCAGTCTGCTCGAAGCCGCCGGCTTCCGCGATGTCGCCGTGAAGAACTGGCGCGGCGTCCTCGCTCTGGGTGGTGGACTGCCGCCCGCAGAAGCGGCCGATTTCGCAATCGCTTCCATCTCTTCATACAAAGAGTTGCTCGCCGAAGCAGGCGAAAAGGCGCAGAACGCTGCGCGGCAAGTTCTCAGGGAACGCTTTGCCGCGCATCAGCAAAATGGTGTCGTCTCGATGGACGCGAGCGTGCATATCGTCACTGGCGCTCGTCCGCGCGGATCTTTCCATTAAGACCCTGCCATTAAGATCCTGCCCCTTGACACTAAGTCTCAAATTAGAAATAATCTAAACCGCTCGTGAATTCTGAGGCGATCAAACGGTCTCTGGACCGTAGCGGCCTGCGCTGCACGCCGCAACGCTACGCCGTGATGGCGTTCCTTCTGGAACACCACGGTCACCCCACGGCCGCCGAAATTTTCGACGCCGTGAATCACGCTGACCCACGTTCGTCCCGCGCCACGACTTACAACAATCTTCGCGATCTCGTCGAAGCCGGCCTCGTGCGGGAAGTCGCCGTCGAAGGCCGCGCCGCGCGCTTCGATGCGAAGTCGATGCGCCATCACCACTTCATCTGCGATCGCTGCGGCGAGGTTGAGGACATGGAATGGTTTGACGTACCCAAACCCGCTTCACGCTCTCTCGGCGCTCGTGTGCTGCGCGAGTGCGAACTGATTTTGCGCGGTCTTTGCCCAAAATGCGCCCGCCGGCGCTCTACCCCGAAAGCTCAACCAAAGGAGAAAAAAGTTGTCCACTGAATCAAAATGCCCTGTAGCCGCTGCACCCCGAAGACACACTGTGGCCGGCGCCCCCACCAACGCCGGGTGGTGGCCTGACCAGCTCAACCTGAAGATCCTTCATCAGCATTCATCCCTTTCGAGTCCCATGGAGCCGGAATTCAACTACGCAAAGGAATTCCAGACTCTCGATCTTCAGGCCGTTATCAAAGATCTTCACGCCCTCATGACCGATTCGCAGGATTGGTGGCCCGCCGACTACGGTCATTACGGCCCGTTCTTCATCCGCATGGCGTGGCACAGCGCCGGCACTTATCGCATCGGTGACGGACGCGGCGGTGCGGGAGCCGGCACGCAGCGCTTCGCTCCGCTCAACAGCTGGCCCGATAACGCCAGTCTCGATAAAGCGCGCCGTCTCCTCTGGCCCATCAAACAAAAATACGGCCGCAAGCTCTCCTGGGCGGACCTCATGGTTCTCGCCGGCAACGTCGCGCTCGATTCCATGGGCCTCAAGACGTTCGGTTTCGGTGGCGGCCGGGTCGACGTCTGGGAGCCGCAGGACGATATCTTCTGGGGTCCGGAAGGCAAATGGCTCGGCGATGAACGCTACACCGGCGATCGCGAACTCGATAATCCGCTCGGTGCCGTCCAGATGGGGCTCATCTATGTGAATCCCGAAGGCCCGAATCAGAATCCCGATCCCGTGGCTGCCGCGCGCGACATCCGTGAAACGTTCGCCCGCATGGCGATGGACGACGAAGAGACCGTCGCGCTCATCGCCGGTGGACACACTTTCGGGAAAGCGCACGGCGCGGCGAGCGCAGGCACTTACGTCGGCGCGGAGCCGGAAGGTGCACCCATCGAAGAGCAGGGCTTCGGCTGGAAGAACACATTCGGTACCGGCAGCGGTCCGGATACCATCACCAGCGGGCTCGAAGGCGCCTGGACGACCAGCCCCATCACGTGGGACAACAACTACTTCGAAAATCTTTTTGACTACGAATGGGAACTCGTGAAGGGCCCGGGCGGAGCGCACCAGTGGGCTCCGAAAAACGGCGCTGGCGCGGGCACGGTTCCGGACGCGCACAATCCGGCGAAGCGTCACGCCCCGATGATGTTCACGACCGATCTCGCGCTGCGCGTCGATCCCATCTACGGACCCATCTCGAAGCGCTTCCGCGACAATCCCCGGCATTTTGCCGACGCTTTCGCGCGCGCGTGGTTCAAACTCACGCACCGCGATATGGGCCCGGTTGCGCGCTATCTCGGTCCGCTGGTTCCCAAAGAAGAACTGATCTGGCAGGATCCGGTTCCCGCCGTCGATCATCCGCTGATCGACGAAAAAGACATTGCCGCTCTCAAAGCGAAGATCCTCAGTTCCGGACTCTCGATTTCGCAGCTCGTCAGCGCCGCCTGGGCATCGGCCGCGACTTTCCGTGGTTCCGATAAGCGCGGCGGCGCCAACGGCGCGCGCATCCGCCTCTCGCCGCAGAAGGATTGGGACGTCAACCGCCCAGCCGAACTCGCGAAAGTGCTGGAGAAGCTCGAAGCGATCCAGAAGGAGTTCAATCAGTCCCAGAAAGGCGGCAAGAAAGTCTCGCTCGCGGACCTCATCGTTCTTGGCGGTTGCGCCGCTGTTGAAGAAGCTGCGCGGCGCGGCGGATGCAACGTTCAGGTTTCCTTCTCGCCCGGACGCACCGACGCTTCGCAGGAGCAGACCGACGTCCATTCGTTCGCTGTGCTGGAGCCGAAGGCGGACGGTTTCCGCAACTACCTGCGCAACACCGATCCGCGCGATCAGCGGCCCGCTGAAGAAATGCTCGTCGATAAGGCCCAGTTGCTCACGCTGACTGCGCCGGAAATGACGGTGCTCATCGGCGGCATGCGTGTTCTCAACGCGGGCGGTGGACACGGCGTTTTCACCAACCGGCCCGAGACGCTGACGAATGACTTCTTCGTCAACCTTCTCGACATGCGTACGAAGTGGCAGCCGACCGCCCAGCCGGGCGTGTACGAAGGCCGCGACCGCAAGAGCAACGCGGTTAAGTGGACCGGCACACGCGTCGACCTGATCTTCGGTTCCAACTCACAACTGCGCGCGCTCGCCGAGGTTTATGCGAGTGACGATTCGAAGGAAACGTTCGTCAAAGACTTTGCGAGGACGTGGGCAAAGGTGATGAACCTCGATCGCTTCGACCTCGTGCACGCATAGGAGACGGAAATGTCTTACGCTCGCGAGCACCGGGCTTCTCAGCGCGTGACGAGAGAGATGATTGAGGCCGATTTCGAAATCGCCTTCAGTCTCATTGACCTCGCCCCGGCCAATCCGGCCGACAACGCCTGGGGAGCCCACGCCGTGAGCGACGCGGAGGAAGTTCTGCATGACATCGAACGCCGGTTGGAGCTCCAGGGACCGGAAGACAGCGCGCCTTTTGGTCCGTTGCTGGAAGAGCTGAAACGGCAGATCGCACAGGCGAAGTGCCGCAAGTCATAACAGGACAGGGCGGCCGAGGAATTTTCGGGTTTCCTTGCGCCGGCTTCATTTTCTGTGTCAGGATTTCTGCAGTGGCCATTGAGGCCATCGCAACTTATCCGCTACAGCGAAGGGCGCCGGGAAACAATAGGAATCAACGCCATCGCTCTCCGATCTCAACCTGCAGGTCCTAATCGTTCTCATCCCGGAATTCTCCCCTGCGTCACAATAACTCCATGGACCAATCCCGCACTCCACCCGACCGCTGCACCTCTCTCGAAGAAATTCGCGCCGGCATGGATGCCATCGACCGTCAGATTGTCTCCCTCATCGCCGAACGCGTTGCCTGCGTCCGCGCCGCGGCCAAATTCAAAACCAGCTCCGCCAACGTCGCGGCGCCGGACCGCGTTGCCGCCGTGCTCAAAACCCGCCGCGAATGGGCCGAATCCAAAGGGCTCAGCGGAGACGTCGTCGAATCTCTCTACCGCGATCTCGTCACCTACTGCGTCTCCGAAGAACACAAGCAGTGGGAGGCCGACCACGCCGGAGCATGAAGGAAGAGAAAGTCACCGCCGAACGTCTCACTGCTTTCTCGGACGCTGTCTTCGCCGTAATCGTCACCATCATGGTGCCGGTCTCGACAGCCTCACCGCAGCGGCCACCGAAGGCTGGGAGAAATTCATTACTGCATCGTGACTTCCTGCGGCGCCGATTTCTCGCTTTCGTTCCCCGCCTGATCCACCGCCGAAACCAGATACACGTACCGCGATCCTGCCCTCACATCTTTATCGCTGTAAACCGGTGACTGCAGCCCGTCCGCAATCTTCACCCCGCCGCGATAGACGCGGTATCCCGCCAGATCCGCATCCGTCACGGCATTCCACGAAAGCTCGATCGTCGCCGCCCCGGCAATCGCGGAGAGCCCCATCGGCTGCTCCGGCGCGAACCGATCCTTCGGCGTGAAAGTCACCGCCTCCGACCGTTCGCTCTCCACTGTCTTCGTGCCCACCTGCTGCACGGACTGCACCGAATACTCCCACGCCGTCCCATACCCGGCGGTCGCGTCATCGAACGATGGCGCCGTGCTCTCGCCGATCGGCGTCCAGTCCGTATCCGCCGGGCGCTTGCGGAATATCCGGAACTGCGGCGCCGCGGCTGTCCACTGGAGATGCACTGCGTTGCGGGCATCGCTCGGTGTCACGTTCTGCGGCATAGGCAACGGCTGCGCCACATTCAGGTTCACGAATGACCACCCGTCATCGCGCCCCTTCGGCCCATGCACCTTTACTCCAATGACCGCGGCCTTCCCAACGTATGGCGCCGCATCGATCGCGATTTCGCGCGAATACCACTCCCGGCGCTGCGCCGCCGTGGCCTCCGCCGTCTGCCGCGCTTCTCTCCGCGTTTGCGCAGCCGTCATGCCGCCGGATGCGCCCGTTGCACCGCTGCTCTTCGTGCGCAGGCTTTTGGTGATCGAACGCGTCACTGCTGAAGGCTGATTCAGCGGCTCCCACGCGGGTACCGGAATGCGCGTCGAACCTGCCACCCACGTCCCTTCATCCCAGGGATCCGGGCCCAGGCCGATCCGCATCTCGATATCCGGCGGATGCTCGATCGGCAACCCTTCCGTCGTCTCCTGCGGAAGAATGAAGCTGACGTCGATTTTCGTACCGCGCTGGTCCGCCGCCAGTTCGCGCACGCGTTCCGGACGCCGCAGCGCCGGCGGCTTCGGATCTCCCGTGTAGCCACAGCCCGCAAGGAGCGCCGCCACCGCGGCCAGCCCCGGAACCAGAACGATCGCGCAGCGCATCAGAGAATGTAGCGGCTCAGATCCTGATCTTTCACGATCCCGGCGAGCTGCGTCCGTACATACGCGGCGTCCACCTTCACGGTTTTCTTCCGCAGGTCCGGACCCTCGAACGAAATCTCTTCGAGCAGCTTCTCCATAATCGTGTGCAGCCGCCGCGCGCCGATGTTCTCCGCCTGCTCATTCACCTGCGCCGCGAACCGCGCCACTTCCTCCAGCGCGTCATCGGTGATGTTCAGCTTCACGCCCTCGGTTTCGAGCAGCGCCGTGTACTGCTTCGCCAGCGCATTTTTCGGCTCCTTCAGGATGCGAACGAAATCCTCCACGGACAACGACCGCAGTTCCACGCGAATCGGAAACCGCCCCTGCAGTTCGGGAATCATATCGCTCGGCTTCGAAACATGAAACGCGCCCGCCGCGATGAACAGAATATGATCGGTTCGCACGAAGCCGTGCCGCGTGTTCACCGTCGTTCCTTCCACAATCGGCAGGATGTCGCGCTGCACGCCTTCGCGGCTCACGTCAGGTCCGTGCCCGCCTTCACGCCCCGCGATCTTGTCGATCTCATCGAGGAAAATGATGCCGCTCGATTCCACCCGCTCGAGCGCAATCCGCGTCACCTGTTCCATGTCGATGAGCTTGTGCTCTTCTTCCTGAATCAGGTATTCGAGCGCCTCATCCACGCGCATCGAGCGCTTCTTCGAACGCCCGCCGAACATCGCCGGAATCATCTCCCGGATGTTCACGCCCATTTCTTCGAGATTGACGTTGCTCGCCACTTCGAACGATGGCGCGCGTTCTTTCACTTCCAGCTCCACCGTCCGCTCATCGAGCTTGCCCTGGCGAAGGCGCTCGCGCAGTTTCTCGCGCGTTTTCTCGTTGTCGCCGTTCTCGCCCGCGGCCGCCGGCATGAGCAGATCGAGAATGCGATTCTCCGCGTTCGCCTCGGCGCGCTCCGCCACTTCTTCGAGCTTCTGCCCACGCACCATGTCGATCGCGATATCTACCAGATCGCGTATCATCGCCTCCACATCGCGCCCTACATAACCGACTTCGGTGAACTTGCTCGCTTCCACCTTAATGAAAGGAGAATTCGCCAGCTTCGCGAGCCGCCGCGCCAGTTCCGTCTTGCCGACGCCGGTGGGTCCGATCATGAGGATGTTCTTCGGCATCACCTCCTCTGCCATGTCAGGCGGCAGTTTCTGGCGGCGAAGGCGGTTCCGCAGTGCGATCGCGACCGCACGCTTGGCGTCCGGTTGACCGATCACATGCTTATCGAGTTCCTGTACAATCTGGCGCGGCGTCAGTTCGTCGAGCACCGGCCCCTCATCAACCGATTGGGGTGGGAGATAGATCACCATCTCAGGCGATCTCCTCGTAGATGATGTTGTCGTTTGTGTAGATACAGGTGCGCGCCGCGATCTTCATCGATTCCTCCACAATCTCGTGCGCCGTCATCTTTGTATTGCGCATCAGCGCAAGTGCTGCCGAAAGTGCAAAAGGTCCTCCGGAACCAATGGCGGCCACATCTTCATCCGGCTCAATCACGTCGCCGTTGCCGCTCACAATATACGTGTTCGAAGGGTCCGCCACCAGCAGCAGCGCTTCTAAATGACGAAGTACTTTATCGGTGCGCCAGTCCTTCGCGAGTTCCACGACGGCGCGCGGCAGGTTTCCGTTAAACTGCTCCAGCTTGCTCTCAAACCGCGCAAAAAGGGAGAACGCATCCGCTGTCGACCCCGCAAAACCCGCAATAATCCGGTCCCCATAAAGACGCCGTAATTTACGCGCCGTGGACTTCAGTACTTCGCTTCCCAGCGTGACCTGGCCGTCCGCCGCCATGACTACTTTGTGGTCGCGGCGTACGCACAATACGGTCGTGGAACGGATTCGCAGTTTCATTGTGGTGAAGTTTCAGTGTAGCTCCCGTCCCCCCTTTACGCGAAACGTGGTGACCGTGTAAACTGCGAAGTGAATGGCGTACATGGACGACGAATTACGGGTACATGCGTGGGAGACGAGTCCCCCGAAGCGTAATCCCGACGACCTCAGTTTCGACGAAATCCAGGACGAGGATCTGGAAGACGAGGACGAAGACGATCTCGACGAAGATGATGAGGACGAAGACGACGATGACCTCGAAGACGAGGACATTGACGACGAGTCCGACCTGGATGACGACGAGTTTGAGGACGAAGATCTGGACGAGGACGACGAAGATCTCGACTCCGACGAGGAAGACGAGGAGTAGTCCCGCTCAGGGATAGTCTGTCCGGTAGTGAGCGCCGCGGCTTTCGCGGCGCGTGAGGGCCGCGCGTGCAATGAGGCCCACCACGTCATAAATATTCCGCAGTTCAATGGAAGCCAGTCCCGGCTTCCCGGCATCCACGAGACGCACCGATTCCAGAAAGCGAATGGCTGTTTCGAGGCCCTCGGCGTTCCGCAGAATGCCACAGTAGTTCCACGCGAGGTCGCGCAGTTCCGCCGCAGTCGTCTCAGGAATCGCGAGCGGCGCATTGCGGAAGTCGCAACCCCCGCTGTATTCCCGCATCGCCCGGCCCGCGCGCGCCCCGAATACCAGTCCTTCGAGCAGCGAATTGCTGGCGAGGCGATTCGCGCCGTGAACCCCCGTACAGGCAACCTCACCCGCCGCGAACAAACCGGGCAGGGAAGCGCGGCCTTCGAGATCGGTTTCCACGCCGCCCATCGCGTAATGCGCGGCCGGATGCACGGGCGCCGGCTCTTTGCCGAGATCAAGTCCGTAACGCAGGCACGTTTCGAAGATGCGCGGAAACCGTTCGTGGATGAACTGGCTGCCGCGCGCCGTCAGATCGAGCCATACGTGCGGCGAACCGGTGCGCCGCATTTCCGCCACAATCGCGCGTGACACCACATCGCGCGGCGCGAGGTCGCGCATTTCGTGATAGCGCTCCATGAACGCTTCCCCATCGCGATTGCGCAGCACCGCGCCTTCGCCGCGCAGCGCTTCGGAAAGCAGAAACCGCGGCGCGCCTTCCAGATGCAGCGCCGTCGGATGGAACTGCACGAATTCCATATTGTCGATTCGCGCACCGGCGCGCCACGCCATCGCCACGCCATCGCCTGTTGCAACCGCCGGATTTGTGGTCTCGCGATAAACGCAGCCCAGACCGCCGGTGGCCAGCAGCACCGCGCGTGCCTGCATTTCGATCCACTCGCCCGAAGACTCGCGCAGCGCGATCGCGCCGTTCTCGCGCAGATCCGCCACCGCCGAGTAAGTTTCGAAGCGGACATTGGGCATCGACGCGCATTTCTGATAGAGTGCCCGCGCAATCTCATGGCCTGTCGAATCGCCATGCGCATGCAGCACACGATTGCGGCTGTGCGCTCCTTCGCGCGCGAAAACGAGCTTCGTTCCTTCGCGGTCGAACTCCGCGCCCCACTCGATCAGTTGCTGAATCGCGGCCGGCGCTTCTTCCACGAGCACATGCACCGCCTGCGCGTTGCATAGCCCGTCGCCGGCATAGATGGTGTCCTGTTCGTGCAGTTCGACGCGGTCATCATCATTTAACGCCGCTGCAATTCCTCCTTGTGCATATTCAGAGGAAGATTCTTTCAGAGAGTCTTTTGCGATGACGAGCACCGTGCCCGCCTGCGCCAGTTCGATCGCGGCGCGCATGCCGGCGACGCCGGCTCCAATCACGAGAAAGTCGCAGTCTGTCGCCAAACTGAAGTTTAGCAATGAGGTTACATGTGATCCATTGATTTCCCGTATTTGAGGTATCAGATCTTTCATCGGTGATTCCGGCCGGAATCGCCGATAATGGAGTTGAGCAGACGGAACGCGCGGCTCGTGCAGCCGCTCCCTGGTTCCCGGCGGCTCCTCGTCCTCAAGTTTAAAAAACAACAATAGGAGAGCAAACATGAGCATGCGTTGCATGCTGGCGGGAGGAGTGTCTTTACGCGCGCATACACTGCGCGCGATTGCGGTAAGCGGTTGTCTGGCGATGGCGCTGCAGGCTTCGGAATGGAGCTCGAAGCAGGATCGCGCGGACGCCGCTCTGGAGGCGCGCGATTACAGCGCGGCGGCGCAAATGTACAGCGAGAGTATTCCGCTTGCTTCAAATGACGCGGAGCGCGCCGCCTCGCGCGCCGCATATGGAATCGCGCTGAGTCGCGCTGGCCGTAACCGCGAAGCGAAACCGGTGCTTGAGCAGGCGCTCGCGTCGGGCGTGGACCGGCAGGCGGTTTCGGCATCACTCGCATCGGCGGATCGCAGTCTCGGTGACTACCAGAGCGCGGAACATGTGCTGCGCGCGGCGTCCGGCGACACATCCGGCAGTTCCGCGGGCCGCGCGGAACTGATGGTGAATCTGGCGGATCTTTTCCGTGAAGAAGCGCGCTGGAGCGAAGCGGATTCCATGCTCAATCAATCCGCGGCGCTGCCAGATCTGCCACGCCGGTCGCGCGTCAGTATTCTCGTCGAGCGCGCCGAACTGCGCCGCGAGATGCATCAATGGCAGGAAAGCATATCGGACTGGAATGCAGTGGGTACCATCGCGAAGCAGGAACATTCCGGATCGCTCGAAGAAGTCTACACAGGCGGCCTTGGAGAGACGTGGCTCGCGGCCGGAGAAACCGTGCGCGCCGAACCGCTGCTGCGCCGCTCCCTCGAACTGCTGCGCAACGATCCGGCGTCGTCATCCACGCAGATCGCGATGGCGCTTGCGCTGATGGCGAGAGTCTACACGATGGAGAACAAACTCGCTCTGGCCCGCCAGTCGCTCGACGAGGCAATTTCAAGAGACGAGGTCTGTCTGGGACAGTCGCATCCGCAGGTGGCGATGCTGCTGGAACTCCGGGCGGCGATTCTCTCGCGGCGCGGTGACGCGGAGGCGGCGAGAGACGATCTGGACCGGGCGCGGTCCATCATGACGGCCCACTTCGGCGCGGAATCAGCCGCCGTCGCGGGCGTGGATGCCGCGCTCGGCGATGTCGAAGATCACGCCCACGAACCCGCACTCGCGGCCGCGGCTTACGAACAGGCCCTGATCCTTCTGCACAAGACCGGCACTGACGGAATGAATTACGGTGAACAGCTTTCGAAGCGTTATGTGGCGGCGCTGAAGGCCGCGCATCGCAGCGATGCGGCGAAGGCCGGTCTGACCTTTGCAGCCGCAGAGTAGCCGTTCTTACCCGCGCCCCCTCGGAAATGCAGGATAATGCCCAGTACGAGGGGCTGTGCCGGGGACGATACACATTCAGCTATTCGGAAATCTTTCCGTCAGAATCGATGGGGTGCCGGTCGCAGGCCTGAACACCAGCCGCATCCAGTCCCTTCTCGGCTATCTCGTCCTTCACGCCAACACGCCGCAGCCGCGCGAAATGCTTGCCTTCATGCTCTGGCCCGCGTCCAGGGAATCGCAGGCCCGCACGAACCTTCGCCAGTTGCTGCATCACCTCCGCCGCGCGCTCGGCAATCATCCGTCGCTGGTCGTCGAACATCTGACCGTCGAATGGCGCGCGGATGACTCCTGTTCCGTCGATGCCCTCGAATTCCTCCGCGCGATCGAGACGCAGTCATTCGCCGCCGCCGCGGATCTCTGCGAGGACGACCTGCTCCCCGCCGTCTATGACGACTGGATCGCTCCCATTCGCGATGAATACCGCAGACGTCTTGCCGACGTGCTCCGCCGTCTTGTCGCCATGCGCGAAGAAGCCGGTGACTACGCCGGGGCAATTCCGCGCGCCGAGCGTCTCGTCGCGCTCGACAGTCTGAGCGAAGCCAACTATCAGACGCTGATGCGCCTCCATGCCGCCAATCACGATCGCGCCAGTGCTCTGCGCGCCTGGCACCAGTGCATGCGCGTTCTGCGCCGTGAGATGGGCGTGGAGCCTGGCCCCGCCACTAAGGAAATCTTCGAGCGCATTCTCAAATCAGAAACTCTTCCCTCGTCCGTTCCTGCCGCGAAGCAACCTGCTCTGCTGCAAAAGAACAGAGTCTTTGTCGGACGCGCCGAGGAGTGGGCGCAACTCGCGGCGCTCTGGCAAACAGCGGCTGAATCCGGTGCCGGAATTGCCGTCATTTCCGGCGAGCCCGGCATCGGGAAGACGCGTCTCGCCGACGAGCTCTGTCATTCCTGCGCCCGCGCCGGACACGCCACCGCGCGCGCCCGCTGTTATACGGGGCAGGGGCAGGTCTCCTACGCTCCCGTCGCCGAGTGGCTGCGGTCGGATACCGTTCGGGCAGCTTCCCTGCAACTGCGTCCGCACCAGCTTGTGGAGATCGCGCGCGTGCTTCCCGAACTGCAGGAGCAGTTTCCGGATTCCGAACGGCTGGCGCAAAGCTGGCAGCGCCTGCATTTTCACGAATCCCTGAATGCCGCATTCGGCAAGTCCCGCAAACCGCTTCTGCTGATGCTGGACGACATGCAGTGGTGCGATCCTGAGACGCTCGAATGGCTCGGCGCCTTTCTGAATTCCCCGCATGCGAAAGGCGTGCTCGTTCTGGCCACGCTGCGCGACGAGGAAACCGGGCGCGAACATCCGGCAGCGCGTTTTCTCAACGGACTTCGCCAGTCGTCCTCGCTCGCGGAAATTCCGCTGCGCCCGCTGAATGCCGAAGAGACGGCGCAACTGGTGCGCGTGGAATTGGCCAGTGCTTCCGATGTGCAAAGCATTGACGATATCTATCAGGCGACCAGAGGCAATCCACTTTTCGTCGTCGAATCGCTGCGCGCCGGACTCCACAGCACGCGCGTTCATGCCGTTATTGCCTCGCGGCTCGAGCAGCTTTCGCCCGCCGCTCACGAAATGGCGGGACTGGCGAGCGTCGTCGGCCGTCCGTTTTCTTTCGATCTGCTGGAGAAAGCCACCGACTGGGACGAAACCAGCGTCTCCTCCGCGCTTGATGAGCTCTGGCGCCGCCGCATCGTGGAAAGCCGCGGGCCTTCCGAATATGACTTCACGCATGACCGCATTCGCGAGGTCGCCTTCAGCGAAATTTCCGTAGTGCGTCAGCGTTATCTGCACCGCCGTCTGGCGCGCGCCCTGGCGGAGATTCACAGCGCCGATATCGAGATCTGGAATGGCCAGATCGCTGCGCATTATGAGAACGCCGGCATGCCCGAAGAAGCGATCGGTCACTATGTGAAAGCGGCGGATTACGCGCGGCAGCGGTTCGCCGACTCCGAAGCGGCCGAACTGGCGCGGCGAGCGTTGGCCATCTGCCGCAGCCTGCCCGGATCCTTGCGGCGACAGCGCCAGGAACTGGATCTCCTGGTTGTTCTCGGCGCTGCGCTTGTGACCACCGAAGGATATTCGTCTCCCATAGTCGGCGAAACATACGAAGCCGCACTGCAGCTTTCACGCGGTCTGGAGGATCATCAGATCGACATGATTCTGAGCGGCTCCTGGGTTTTTCATATCGTGCGCGGTAGCCTCATGAAAGCCCGTGAGGTCAGCGAAGAATTCCTGCGGCGCGCGCAGGCGGACGGAGCCGCAATCCGGCTGCAGGCGGGAAATTTTCTGATGGGAAGCTGCCTCTTCCATCTCGGCGACATCGCTGGCGCGCTCCGGTATATTCCGGAATCGCAGCGTTATGAAACCACGGGAATGCAATCTGCGCTCGCTCTCTTCGCAGGCCCCGATCTCGGCGTTTTTTGCCGCGCCTATATGGCGCATCTGGCGTGGAGCAATGCGCAGCCGGATGAAGGGCGCGGCTACGCTGACCAGGCCATTGCATCCGCGCGAGCCATGTCTCATCCTTTCAGCGAAGCCATCGCGCTCTCCTACGCTTCGCTTTTGGAGGCGTTTCGCGGGGATACTGCGGCAGGCCTGGCACGCGGGCGCGAGGCCGTGGCCCTTTGCACCAGACATGGATTTGTGTACTATCTGGCGATGGCGAACATCGTAACCGGTTGGGCCGACGCCGCCGAGGGCAGCCAGGAACGCGGCCTCGAGCAGCTTCGCTCCGGACTCAGCGCGATGAATCGCCTCGAAGCCGAGATCCGGATGCCTTACTACCTCGCGATGCTGGCGGAAACCCAGGGACGCACCGGCGCGATCGGCGATGCATTGGCCAGCATTTCCACGGGGTTTGCGTTCGCCGGCCGCAACAACGAAAGGTGGGCGTTGCCGGAATTGCACCGCGTTCAGGGGAACCTTTTGCTGGCGTCCGGACAACCGGAGGAGGCGCGAAAAAGCTTCACGCAGGGTGTGGAAGCCGCAAGGAAATTCGGATTACCCGCCTTCGAGCGAAAAATCACGCGTTCCGCCGCTGGAACGGCCAAAGCGGCGGCTACAGAACGCTCTTAGAACGCCGCCTCCGGCAGAGTAGGAGTTACAGGAGAACCTTCTATGTCATTGCAGGATGCAATTACAGAATTTCGCGGCCAGTTTCGGGGGGCAGTGATCGAGTCCGGCGACGCCGCTTATGACGCCGAGCGCAAAGTCTACAACGCGATGATTGATCGCAAGCCGCGCCTCATCGCCAAATGCGCGGATGTGGCGGACGTCATTACCGCCGTGCGCGCCGCCCGAACTATGGCGCTCATGGTCTCGATTTGCGGCGGACGGCACAATGCCGCGGGCCTCGGCGTCTGTGACGACGGCATGGTGATCGATCTCGCCGCCATCAATTACGTGCGCGTCGACCCGGCATCCCGCCACGTGCTGGTGGGCGCCGGCGCGAAGTGGGGCGACGTCGATCACGCCACCCACGCCTTCGGCCTCGCCGTACCGTCGGGCGTAATTTCGAGCACCGGCGTCGCGGGTCTCACGCTCGGCGGCGGCATGGGTCACCTCGCGCGCAAATACGGGCTCACCATCGATAATCTGCTGTCTGTCGATGTCGTCCTCGCCGACGGCACCTTCGTCGTCGCCAACGCGGAAGAGAACGCGGACCTCTTCTGGGCCATCCGCGGCGGCGGCGGGAACTTCGGGATCGTGACGGCATTCCTCTTCGAAGCGCACCCCGTCCATACCGTCTGCGCCGGTCCTATGCTGTGGCCGCTGAGCGACGCGCCCGACGTCATGAAGTGGTATCGGCGCTTCATCACACAGGCCCCGGAAGAGATGAACGGATTCCTCGCGATGATGACGGTCCCGCCCGGCCCGCCGTTTCCCGAGCACCTGCATCTGAAGAAGATGTGCGGCATCGTGTGGTGCTATCAGGGATCGCTGGAACAGGCCAACGCCATGCTCGGTCCACTGCGTTCGTATCGCAAGCCGGCATTTGAGCTCTTTGGTCCAATGCCGTTTCCCATGCTGCAAAGCATGTTCGATCCGATTTATCCGGCGGGACTGCAGTGGTACTGGAAAGCGGATTTCTTCCGCGACCTCAGCGACGAAGCGATCGACAAACATCTCGAACACGCCGCGCTCCTGCCGACCTGGCAATCGACCATGCATCTCTATCCGGTCAACGGAAAGGTCGGGCGCGTGCATGCCGCTGAGACTGCGTTCGGCTATCGCGACGCCGTTTTCAGCGGCGTGATAGTCGGGGTGGACCCCGATCCGGCAAACGCCCAAAGCATCACCGGATGGGCGCGCAATTACTTCGACAGCCTCCATCCCTTCAGCATGGGAGGCGGCTACCTGAACTTCATGATGGAGGAAGGCGACGACCGCATTCGCGCCACCTACCGCGACAACTACGAACGTCTCGCCGCCGTGAAGGCCAAATACGATCCCGATAACTTCTTCCGGGTGAACCAGAATATACGCCCCTTGAAAACGGCAGGTGCGTCATGAGGCAGTCTCTCACTGATGCGGAGTTGAAAGCCATGTGGCGGCGGCTGGGACGATTAACGCCGAATCAGTTGCGAGAGGCGTTCGACCGCGCCCATGAGACCTGCCGGATGCACGGCGATCGCCTGCCTTCCGCCGCCGTGATGCGCGAACTGATCATGATCTGGCATCTCGCGCAGGCATGGGAGGAACGACAACCGACCCGAATGGCAGCGGTTGCCTGAAGACGGGTTCAGTTCGCCGATGGGTGCTCGACGCGGTCCACAACCAGGATCTCGTCGGGCGCCTTCACGTAAATCAGCCCGGCGCACAACGCCACGAGCGCAACGCCCGCGCAGCAAAAAATTCTCATCGCGCTGATCACCTGCAGGAGAATGACCTACGTCGCGTATCGCAGCAGCGCTTTGAACCCGTAATCCATGTGCTGCTGGATGTGGCAATGGAACAGCGTGAGCCCAGGCTGGTCCGCCGTGAAATCAACGCTCGCCCGCCCATAACTCGGCACCACCACCGTATCCTTAATAACCCCGGACGTCGGCTTCTCGTAAATCTCAACAATTTCCATCTGGTGCCGGTGCAGATGCATCGGATGCGCATCGTCCGTGCGATTGCGGAACGTGAGACGGTAACGCGTGCCCTGCTTCAGCACGAACTCCTGATCGTGGGGATATGGCTTGCCGTTCACCGTGAAGCTGTTGAACAAACCCGCGCCCCGCGGAATCTTTTCGAAAATCATTTCGAGCTTCTCGGCCGGCGCGGGCGGCGACCCCGCCTTCCCGAAGATCGTGTAATCCCATCCGAGCTTCGTCGGCGGCATCCATTGCGGCTGGCGGCGCTGATTTGCGTACTCAATCACCACACCCAGGCCGCCTTCACGCACGGGATCTTCGGGCGCGCCCATAATCCAGACGCCAGGCTGATTCATTTCGACGATCGCGTCGATCCGCTCGCCCGGTCCCAGCATCAAAACCTCAACCTCAGCAGGCGTCGGTACCGGATTCCCGTCGAGCGCAATCACATGAAATTGATGTCCCGGCAATGAGATGTGCCGGTTCTCAATCGCGCTGGCATTCAGGAAGTGAAACAGCACGCGCTCGCCCTGGCGGACGCGAATCGGCTCACCCGCCCCCAGCGCTTTGTCGTTGATCGAAAAAATATCTGCCGCCACTTCGACGCCCGGAGGCCGCGTATCGAGCACCGCCGGCTTTTCCGGATGCGCGCCCCGCGGGTCGATGTCATCGTTATCCATCGGCGTCGTCGTGAAGTACGGCTCCCAGTCGCGAAGCGCGAGGAAATGCTCCTGATCGAAATTGCCGGGATTCGGTCCACCTTCGACGACGACAAATCCGAACATCCCCGTGAAACTGCCGCGGTGCAGATCCTCCATCGCCATCGTGTGCGTGTGATACCACCGCGTGCCGGCGGGCTTCGGCGTGAACTGAAAGCTGCGAGTGCCATGCGGCGGAATCGGCGGCGTCCCTTCCTCTTCTGCGCCATCGACTTCGGAAGGAATCAGAAGACCATGCATGTGAAGGTACTCGGGAACGTCCGTCTTGTTCGTGACGTTCACCGTCACCGGCACGCCTTCCTTCATGCGAAGAATCGGCCCCGGCGACGTTCCGTTATAGCCGATCGTGCTGAGGATGCGGTTCGGCGCCAGTTCCACGGTCACGGGCGCAATCTGGATATTGAATTCGGTGCCCTTGAGCTGAACCGGACCAATGTCCGGCAGCGGAGGCAAATCCATCGGCATTGGCGGAATCCTGGGCGGCTGTGCAGCGAGCGGGGAAGCAGTGGCGAGGGCGGCCAGACGGAGAAAATCGCGGCGTTGCATGATGCTCCGACCATAGTAGCGTTTCCGCGCGGAGAGGGTATCAATAACTTACATTTCCTGAACATCCGGCTCCTCCGATTTGTGATAATCTTCGAGTCACGGTTATGTCGCGGCCCCTCCTCGCGATCGGTCTGCTGTGTTCGCTGAGTCTGGGCCTTTTCGCCTTCCAGCGTGGACGCGGACGAATGGGCATGTTCAACGAACCGGACTCCCCCTCCGTCCCCTCGGAATTTTATTTCAGCCGTATGCAGTACACCGCCGGCTATGCCAGCGGCGGCAGCTTCGGTTTCCGCGGCTTTCGCGGTGGTTTCGGTGGCGGCTGGGCTCAGGATTTTCCGCGGGCGGATAACGATTGTCTCGTCGTACTTCGCCGCCTCACCCGCCTCGACGCGCGCGCCAACCTGAATGTCGTCGATCTCGACAGTGACCGCATCTTCGATTACCCCTGGGTTTACGCGATCCATGTCGACACCTGGTCGTTCACAGATGACGAAGCCAAACGCCTTCGCGCCTATCTGGAGCGCGGCGGCTTTCTAATGGTCGACCATTTCCACGGCCCCGCCGCCTGGGCGCGCTTCATGACCGAGATGAATATGGTGCTGCCGGACGCCGTCGCCGAAGACCTCCCGGATAACGACGAGATCTATCGCGTCCTCTACAACATCGACGAAAAATTCCAGATTCCCGGCGAGCAGTACATCAGCACCGGCCGCACCTACGAGGGCGATGGTTACATCCCCATCTGGCGCGCCATTCGCGATAAGAACGGACGCATCATCGTCGCGATCTGCGCCAATATGCACCTCGGCGACGCCTGGGAGTGGGCGAACACCCCGGATTATCCCGAGAAGTTTTCGGGCCTGGCCTTCCGCATCGTCACCAATTACATTACCTACGCAATGACGCACTAGCGGCGTGCGACGATTGAGGAAATGCCTCAGTTTTCTGTCGCGACGCCGCATCAGACGTACACGGCGGTCGTCGAGCGGGGCGCAATTGCGCGCCTTCCCGAATTTTTGCCCGCGAAGCACGGCCGGATCTTCGTTGTCACCGAGCAGTCCATCTGGAAGGTGCACGGCGAGCGGGTCATTGCGGCGCTTCGCACAATACCTTTCGATACGCTGTTTTTCGCCGGTGGTGAAGCGAACAAACGGATGGCGCACGTCGAGCAGCTCGCCGAACAGATGGCGGAGCGCGGCGCTGATCGTTCCAGCCTCGTGATCGCGTTCGGTGGCGGCATCGTGACCGATCTCGGCGGATTTCTCGCCGCGATCTACATGCGCGGTGTTCCCGTGATCCAGATTCCGACCACGCTTCTCGCGCAGGTCGATGCCGCGCTCGGCGGCAAAACCGGCGGCAATCTCACGGCCGG
>CAZPZE010000006.1:0-20809 GCA_964590625.1 uncultured Solibacteraceae bacterium | reverse complement strand
GCGGAGCTCGTCCTGGATGCGGGTGTAGATGTCCGAGATCGATTCTTTTTTCGTCACTTCGAAAAATCCTCCTCCGGTTTCGCGAGAGATCTGTTGCAGAATTTTTTTGCCGGCCGCGCGCTCCTGTGCGCCTGGGTAACGCCCTCCACCACCGCCCGGACCGCCCTGGCCACCCATTCCGCCGACGCCCCCCATTCCGCCGATGCCCCCGATACGACCCAACACCGATCCCATGCGGGATGACTCGGTGGGGCGGTCCGTGAAGTAGATGGAGTAGATAAGGACGCCGGATCGCTGGGCGCTTTGGATCGCCGTATGAAGAGACTCTTTACTTCCCGTATCGACGCCGTCCGTCAGAAGGATGAGGGCTTTGCGTCCCTTCTGCGATTTCATCAATTCGTCAGACGCGAGGAAGATGGCGTCGTAGAGAACGGTGCCGGCGACGCGTCCCTGGCGGCCACCCTGCGCGCCGCCCGGCTGGCGCATCTGCGGACGCTCGTCGTCGGCGAGGTGTATCTGATCGATGGCGTTGTGCAGGTCGGGAAGCGATGAGGTCAGATCCCTTAACAGTTCGGTTTCGTGATCGAAGTGGATGATGAACGTGCGGTCCTTATCGGGTCGCAGCACCTGATCGAGGAAGCGATCGCTGGCGTCCTTTTCGTCATCGAGGACGCCGGCCTGGCTGACGCTGGTATCGACGAGAAGGCCGAGCGTCAGCGGCAGATCGGTTTCGCGCGAGAAGTAGCGAATGGTCTGCCCGTGGCCGTCTTCGGAAAGCGTAAAGTCGTCTTTGGCGAGATCGCTGACGGGCTTGTCCTTCCTGTCATGAACGGTAGCGAAAATGTTGACGACATTGACGTCTGTTGAAAATGTCGCGTTCTGCTGCGCGAGCAGACACACGCCCGTAACGACCGGGACAAGCCAGAGCAATCTCATTTACGAATTGTTCGACGGTTCCGGGTTGGTTCCCGGTTGCGCGTTTATTCGGAGACAGCGCGGTGGTTCGCACGCGCGCGGCGCGCTTTGATTTCCGAAGTCCTGATCTTTGCGTGCGCGGCAGCGGCGGCCGGGACCGCCTGCGGTGCAACGGCGCCGGCTCCGAAAGGAACCTGGACCTGATTGATATCGGCCGCGTCGGTCTGGATTTCGACGTAGACGTTATCGCCGGCGGTGAGGCCGCTCGATGGCACTTTCACGTTGATCTGGTAAAGACCGCCGAGTGTGGGAGCAAGTCCGGCGTAGCTGATGGTACCGACGTTGCCCGAAGTGCCGTTCTGGTAGTCGTTGAAGTAGACGGCGAGATTACCGGCGTTGTAGAGGTCGGAGTAGCTCAGCGGATTGGACGGGCCGACAGCGCCATCGGCGACGGTCGGGGTCACAGTGCCGAGTCCGGTGAGATACAGAGAAATCGTTTCGCCGGCCTGCACCGGATTGTTCGTGGTGATGATGGAGCCATCGGCGGCATGAGTGGCGGCGGCATAGCCGAGACCAGTTGCGCCTGCCGAGAAAGAGCCGGGGGCGGCGTCGGTCTGATAGACCTGCACCACGTTCGATTTCGTGCCGGCGTTATTGATCTGGATGTTGATCAGTCCGGTCTGGTTGGACGCGAGTTCCCACGGGACCGAGACGGAGACCGCTGTCGAGCTCACATAGTAGATCGGGCAACTGACGCCGTTCATCGTGACAGTGACGTTATTCAGCGAAGTGGGGAACGCGAGGCCGCCCTGCGTAATCACAGTGGAGGACGAAAGTCCGGTGCCGTACAGGACGAGCAGTTCACCAGGCGCAACGCTTGCCGTCACCGGCTGCTGGCTTGCGGCATTGACGACGCCGATCGGATTCAGATAGACGCCGGGGCCGGAGAACGACGCGGCGTGGATGCCAGTGACCAGGGCGAAGTACCCGCCGGTGCCGATGGCGACAAACGCCTGGCCGCCGACTCCAAACTGGACCTGATAGCCGTTGAGGTCGGTGAAGCCGTTGCCTGAAGTGCCGACGGTGCCATCCGCATTCAGATCGATCTCGTCATCGAGGCCTTCATCGAAGGAAAGCACGCCAGGCAGGCTGAGCCGCTGGTGCACGATGCTGTGGCCGACGTTATCCCCGGCGTTGTTGGTTCCGCCGTAGTAGGAATCGACGCCATAGTTATCGACCCAATCTTCGAGCGCGGCGGTGAAGTAGAGACCCTGGCTTGTGAGGTTCGTGGCGGAGGAGGCGAGCGACTTCACGCCGAAGATGATGTCATAGCCGGCGGAATTCCAGCCGAGGACGAAGTTGCCGCCGGCGGATTGATAAAAGGTTCGGGTACCCGTGATGAGCGCGTTGTTGGCGACGACGCCGGTGGGGAGCGGAATGGTGAGAGTGCCGGTGCCGTCACCCGCGAAGTTGTACGTTGCTCCGGCGATCTGCTGGCTCAGAGTGCCGTTCTGATCTTCGGCCTGACCGCTCAGCGTCATGTTGGCGAGGTGGCCGGCGCCATCGGGCGCGAGCTTGAAGAGGGCGTTCTTCACCGACGTGCTGTTGGCGTTCGGAAAATCGAGCAGGCCGACCTGATAAGAAGCCGTGAAACTGGCGTTGGTGGGGGCAGCGCCGGTGGGAATGGCGATAAAAATATCGTTGAAGTAATTGCCGCTCAGCGCCGTTTCGGTGGCGCTGCCGGTGAAGACGCCCTGCGAAACCGCGCCGTAGACGTAATCCGTCTGGTCACCGAGATAGAGCGGGTTCTCGAGATAGCCCGCGCCGTTCGCGCCGATGGCGTAGTGGCCGTTGACCGTCAGGGGCCTGGCCGATCCGTTGTTGACCGTATTATCGAGCGAAGTCCCCACGATGACGTAGTTGCCGGCGCCATCGAACGTGATAGTGCCGGAGGTGGCCGTGATTTCGGTGGGGTTGTAATTACTGTCGACCTTCTGGACGGCGACATCGCGGAAGCGGTAAGTGCCATTCAGCAGCGAATTCTGGCTGTTGTCCTGTGTCTGCGCCGCAGCGGACGCGAGACCGAGAACCAGGAACGCCATCAGGTAGTGCGTGGATTGGTTTTTCCGTAAGTGCATGTCGCCTCAGATGAGATGTCTTTGTCTATGATCGCAGTCCCGCGTCTCAGACGCAAAGCGCTGAATAGTCTGATGCCGCACGCCGCCGCCGCGTTCCCGGAAGTAACTACTAAATCATAAGGCGATTGGGAGTATTTCCCGTACGATCCTTTACATTAAGGCTTGCGCGAATAGGGCGAAAAATTCCAATTTATTTTCAATCGAAACTACGTGACATCGGCCCGTGTTCGGTTATTATCTGAAGTACCATATGCTTCGTTTCCGCAGCCTCTGCGCTTTTTTCGGTTTCCTTTTCATTTTGATGACCGCGACGCCCGCGCTGTGGTCGCAACCCGCGGGGCGCGCGCTGGTGCGCGAGCGCATTAATGAAGGAAGGCGGGTAACGCTCGCCGGAAATACTCGCCCGGAGACGGCGGAAGGAACCGATCTGGGGCCAGTGGCCGGCGATCTGGCGCTGGATCACATGCTGCTGCAGCTTCGCCGGCCGCCGGAAGTCGAGAGCGAACTGACGAAGTTCATCGACGATCTGCATAATCCAGCCTCGCCCTCCTTTCACCGGTGGCTGACGGCGGATGAGTTCGGAGCGCGGTTCGGAAGCGCGCAGTCCGATATCGACACGGTGACGGCGTGGCTCGGATCGCACGGGCTGCAGGTGAATTTTGTTTATCCGAGCCGGATGGTGATCGATTTTTCGGGAAATGCGGCGCAAATTCAGGAAACGTTCCACACGGCGATCCATCGTTACGATGTCGGCGGAGTAGCGCACATCGCGAATGCGAGCGATCCGGAGATTCCGGAGGCGCTGGCGCCGGTGGTGGCGGGCGTGGTGTCGCTGCATGATTTCCGTCCGCATCACATGGCGCGCCGGCGCAGCAAACCGGCGGCGGACTATACGATCACGCAGGGAAGGCAGACGTATCACGCGATTGTTCCGGCCGATCTCGCGACGATCTACAATTTCAATCCGCTGTTTTCGAAGGGCGTGGCGGGGAAGGGGCAGACGATTGTGCTCGTCGAGGACACGAACCTCTATCGCGCTTCGGACTGGAGTACGTTCCGGCTGACTTTCGGACTTTCACAGTACACGAACGGTTCGCTGACCCAGGTGCAGCCGGCGGCGTCGGGCGGCCAGTCGTGTTTCGCGCCGGACGTTACGCCCGATGACATCGAGGCTATTCTGGACGCCGAGTGGGCGAGCGCGGCCGCGCCGGACGCGACGGTCGAAATTGCCTCGTGCGCGGATTCGGAGACGACGTCAGGCCTTTTCATCTCGATGCAGAACGTGGTGAATGCATCGGCTCCGCCGGCGATCATGAGCATCAGCTACGGCGGGTGCGAAGCATTCAGCGGAGCCACCGCGAATGCGCAGATCAATTCGGTTTTCCAGCAGGCGGTCGCGGAAGGGACCTCGATTTTTGTTTCCTCAGGCGATGAGGACGCGGCGAGCTGCGACGCCGGCCGGTCGAGCGCAACGCATGGTATCGGGGTGAGCGGTATGGCATCGTCGCCGTACGTGGTGGCGGTGGGCGGCACGGATTTCGGCGATGTATACGCGGGAACGTCTTCCACTTACTGGACTCCGACGAATACGACGACATACGGGTCGGCGATTTCGTATATTCCCGAAATTCCGTGGAACGATTCCTGCGCCAACATCCTGCTGGCGAAGTCGATGGGCTATTCCACAACTTATGGCGCGGCGGGATTCTGCGGCAGTACGGCGGCGAGAAATGGCGGCTACCTGACGGTAGCGGGCGGCAGCGGAGGGCCGAGCGGCTGCGCGACAGGCGCGCCGTCGACATTCGGCGTGGTCAGCGGAACGTGCCAGGGATATGCGAAGCCTTCGTGGCAGGCCGGGGTTGACGGGATTGCGAAAGACGGGGTGCGCGACATTCCGGATGTATCGATGTTCGCTTCCGACGGCTGGGCGTGGAATCATTTCGCGATCATCTGTTTCAGCGACATTCTGAACGGCGGCTCGTCGTGCAAGGGCACTCCGGATAGCTGGGTGGGAATCGGCGGGACTTCGCTTTCGGCGCCGCTGATGGCCGGCGTGCAGGCGCTGATCAATCAGACCGTGGGGAGCGCGCAGGGGAATCCGAATCCGGTGCTTTACTCGCTCGCGGCGACGACGCCGTCGGTGTTTCATACGGTGACGCAGGGGGACATCGACGTGAATTGCGGCGGGATTGTGAGCTGCTTCGGCTATGCGGGAACACCGACATTCGGTCGCGCGGGGCGCATATACGCGACGACATATGGCGGCGTGCTTTCCCTTTCCACGACTTCCCTGCAGCCCGCCTACGGGGCAGGCGCGGCGTGGAATTTCGCCACGGGGTTGGGGAGCGTGGATGTGAACGCGCTGGTTGGCGCGTGGCCGACAAAGAAGTAGGTGCCGGCGAAAAGGCTTGTTTGCCGGAGTCTTTTGGCGCACCCAGGACCCAGTAAGGCCCGCGTTCCACACGCACGTTGCCGGGCCCGGGGTTGCTAGAATACGGGAACGCCTATGGTTCGCGTAAGCCAGGCGTTTTTCCCGCGTTCCCTCCCCGGGCGCGGGAGACTCGCCGTCGGAGTTCTGGTGCTCCTTCTGACTGGCTCCTGTTCGCGGCCGTCAAAACCTTCATTGAAAATCGGGACCGGCCGGCTTTTTGCGGCGAATTACTCTGAGCACGGCAAGGTCACTGGTTTTGCCGTCGATGTGGTGGGTGAGGCGGCACGACGGGAGGGCATCTCCGTCGAATGGATTCCGATTCAGAAGGGCGTGACGGAGGACCTGGATTCGGGCGCGATCGACGTTCTTTCCGCCGGGATGGAGACGCAGGAACGCAAGCAGAAGTTCTACGTCTCGGAGCCGTGGTGGCGCGAGGAATTATCCCTGCTGACGCGCGCGGGGACGAGTCAGGCTCCGAAGCGGCTGGGGCTGCAGCAGACATACGTGGAATTCGCGCAGCGGTATTATGACCCGGCGACATTCGTGATCGAACCTCTCGATCGGGAGGCGGCTGCCGCCAAAGAGGCAGTTGCGGTTTGCGAGGGAAGGCTCGACGGAACACTGATCACGCACGGTGAACTGCACGATCTTTTCCTGAACCGGCCGGCCGCGTGCAATGGAGTTCGCCTGCAATCCATCGACACCGCCATTACTTATGGCTTATCGATCATTTCACGCAAGTCGGACGAGGCTGTGGCGAGGCGGCTGCGCAACCGGGTTGACGATCTGATCCGCGATGGCACGCTGTTGAAGTTTGCGTCGGCGCATCCCCCGATTTCGATGGCAGGGGCCGTGCAGTTACAGGAACGTATCCGCACTCATTATGAAAATCGGATTGCGATTTTCTCGGCGGGTGTTGCGGGGCTGCTGGTGCTATTTATTGTCTGGTTTGGCTGGGAGAGCCAGCGCAAGCGGGCTGCGCGGAATTACCGCCGGCTTCTGGAGGCGGCGCCGGACGCGATGGTGGTGGTTGACCGGGACGGGCGTGTGGTGCTCGGGAATGTGCAGACAGAGAAGCTCTTCGGCTATACCCAAAACGAGCTGAAAGGCCGGAGCATCGAAGATCTGGTGCCCGGCGGCTATCGCGGGGTGCTGCCGGAGGAGGGATCGGGTTCGGGAGAATCGGTTCCGGCGCGGCTGGTGAATCCGGGCACGGATCTGTTTGCGGATCTCAAAGACGGGACGCGCGTTCCGGTGGAGATCAGTCTCAGTGCCGTGGACGGCCATAGCGGATTTGAGGTGATCGCGGCGATCCGGGACATTACGGAGCGCAAGGCTGCGGAACAGGAGATCCGCGACATCAGCGAGCGGTTCACAGCGGAACTGACGGCGACGAATCAGCAGCTCGAACTGCGCAATCGTGAGGTGGAGCGGGCCAACCGGCTGAAAAGCGAGTTTCTCGCCACCATGAGCCATGAGCTGCGCACGCCGCTGCACACGATCAACGGGTTTTCCGAGCTTCTCTCCGAAGAAAAGGACGGGCTCCTGAACGATAAGCAGCGCCGTTTTGTGACTCATATCCGGACGGACGGGCAGCATCTGCTGCAACTGATCAATGAGATTCTGGATCTCTCCAAAATCGAGGCGGGCCAGCTTGAGCTTCATCCGGAAAACGTGGATGCGGGCGATGGCATCGATGACGTGCTTGGCAGCATCCGGTCACTCGGGGCGAAGAAGAGGGTGACCGTGGAGAGTTCCGTGGAGCGGGGAGTGCGCATACGCGCGGACTGGATTCGCTACAAGCAGGTGCTGCTGAATCTGCTGAGCAACGCGATCAAGTTTACGCCGTGCGGCGGACGGGTGTGGGTCGAAGGCAAAGTGGAGGGGGGCTTTGCCTGCATCTCGGTATGTGACACGGGCATCGGGCTGCCGCCGGAAGAACACGAGGCGATCTTCTCGCCGTTTCACCAGGCGGATGTGACGAAATCGGTGCGGGAGGGGACGGGGCTGGGGTTGTCGATCACGCGGCGGATCGTGGAGCATCACGGCGGGCGGATCTGGGTGGAGAGCGAGCCGGGGAAAGGGAGCCGGTTTTCGTTTACGATGCCGCTGGCAAGCGTGACGGGGACTGGCGTGGCTGGGGCGAATTAGGGGCTCGTTGACCTTACGGCCGTTTGGGAAAGCGGTTCAGTGCGGTCTGGCAGCGGCTGCGAATGAGACCGGCGATTTGCTCTGACAGGCGGTTGGGCGCCGGAATATCTGAGAGCGCAGCCATTACGAGCTCCGTCAGTTCCACAAGGCGAGCGCGGACGAGCAGTCTGCCAAGACCGGCGTCCGTTGCCATTTGATCGAAGTCTTTCGGCCCGACTTTTTCGGACGAGTATTGATCGCCGATGCGCATCGCCATTTCCGGACTGAGCTCCGGATAGTGGGCCGTGCTGACTACGTCGTAAAGCGGCGACAGGCGGACTTGTCGATCATCGCCCCCGTAATAGACGAGCGAAAAGTTCTTGCCGTGCGCATCGTTGTTGCCGACAAGGTAATTGAAGATGACCGCATCGAGCAGGCGCGCGAGATCGATCACGGGCGCGCTGGAGACGTCGCGCAGAAGGGCGAAGCACTGCTTCAGTGAGGGCCCGCCCTCCTTCTGGTATTTGTGCTCCGAAACGATGCCGAGAGCCTGACAGAAATCCTCCTGGTGCAGCCGCTCAACGATAGCCGCTCCGTCTGGCGCCGTGTGATGACGCCGGTCATATCTCTCCACCAGAAGAAAATCGATATCACCGGATTTTCGGATCTCTACGGCCGCGGCCGGCAGTCCCGCGGCAGCGGCGAGCCGCATACAGAACGCCTCATTAAAAACGACGCCTTCGAAGCGTTCCACGGCGGGCTTGAGGATATGCGTGCTGGGCGCGCCGTCGAGCGGGAGAGAGATCGCGTTCCGCTCCAGACGAACCGCCAGTTTATCCTGCGCTCCGGCAAGTGACAGACGAATCCCTGATTCGCCTGCCAGCAGGGGTCTGCGTGGAAGCTCTTTCAGGATTCGTGTGAGTTCATCGTCTGTCAACTCCCGATAGCTGTGCTGACGCTCAGGCAGCGACTCGCCGTGTGGCAGAAAAGTGACAGCGCCGGCGCACTCTCCGCCGATCCTCTCCAGCATCGCGTAATCGTTGCGCGCGCTGATTCCGAGATTGCGCGCGATCGTTTCCCGCTGCGTTTGTTCAGGCAGTATGCCGCCGAAGAAACCCCGGCATTCTTTGCGGCGGAAGCGTTCTTTGCGCAGCGGTAACGAATGCGACAGCGGGATGGCGCCCGGGTTTGCCAGCCAACTATCCAGGTACTGAAAGCTGATGTCGCCGCCCTGGTCCTGCGTCAGGTGTCCCACGAGGTCCGTGTGGAGGCGGACGTCAAGCGTGCGGGCCATCGGATCCTTCCGTTGCGGCAGGGGGCGACAGGCTCATTTTGATTCCGAGCGTTTGCAGGACAGTCAGGACCTTGCCAATCTCACAGGTCTCCTTGCCTTTTTCGAGCTCGATGATGAAGCGCAGACCGGTGCCGGAGGTGAGCGCGAGAGCTTTCTGGGTTACGCCCAGTTGCCTGCGTGTGTTCCGTATGAGCTTCCCGATGTCGGCGGGCGAGTATCTCACGTTTAATATTCCCGTACGGGAATATTATAGCCGGTCTCGTGAGGAATTTCCATCATTATTCCCGCACGGGAATATCAGCAGAGAGAGTCCGACCCGCGTGTCGAAATGTTCCCTTTCGGGAAGATCAGAGGTAGCGGTAAGCCGCCAGCGTGAGGAACTCCGTCAGTTCTTCGCTCAGCGCGAGCTTTTCGAAGAGCTCTGCGGCCTGTTTGTATTTGCCACCGTCCCAGCCGGGGCGCTGCAGCATGGAGGCGACGATCTCGCGGACCATACCCGGGGTGATCTTGCGTCCGTCGCTGAGCTTCGCGCCGTGGCGGAGCCATTGCCAGACCTGGGTGCGGGAAATTTCGGCGGTGGCGGCGTCTTCCATCAGGTTGTAGATCGGGACGCAGCCGTTTCCGCGCAGCCAGGATTCGATGTACTGGATGCCGACATCGACGTTGAGCCGCAGTCCCTGTTCGGTGATGTGGCCTTCGTGAACTTTGAGCAGATCAGCCGCGGTGATGTGGACATCGTCGCGCTTCACCGAAATCTGGTTCGGCGTTTTCATGTATTCGTCGAACACGGCTTTGGCGACGGGGATGAGGCCGGGATGGGCGAGCCAGGTGCCGTCGTGACCGGCTTTCACTTCGCGCAGCTTATCCTGACGGACGCGCTCGAGCGCGGCTTCGTTGGCGGCGGCGTCATTGCGGATCGGAATCTGCGCGGCCATACCGCCCATGGCGTGAATGCCGCGGCGATGGCAGGTCTGGATCAGCAGGTCGACGTAATTCCTGAGGAACGCGCGATCCATGGTGACCTGAGAGCGGTCCGGCAGCATCATGTCGGGATGATTGCGAAAGACTTTGATGAAGCTGAAAATGTAATCCCATCGCCCGCAGTTGAGGCCGGCGGAGTGCTCGCGCAGCTCATAGAGGATTTCGTCCATCTCGAACGCGGCGAGGATGGTTTCGATCAGCACGGTGGCGCGGATGGTGCCGCGCGGGATGCCGATGTATTCCTGCGCGAAGACGAACACGTCGTTCCAGAGCCGCGCTTCGAGATGGCTCTGCATCTTCGGCAGATAGAAATAGGGGCCGGTGCCTTTCGCGATCAGCGCCCTGGCGTTGTGGAAGAGATAGAGGCCGAAATCGAAGAAAGAGCCGGAAACCTGCTCGCCATCGATCAGGAAATGGCGTTCGGGCAGATGCCAGCCGCGCGGCCGGACCAGAAGCACGGCGGGCTTATCGACCAGCTTGTAGTGCTTGCCCTCGGGGCTGGTGTAAGTGATGTCGCCGCGGACGGCGTCGCGCAGATTGATCTGCCCGCCGACGATATTTTCCCAGGTCGGCGAATTTGAATCTTCGAGATCCGCCATGAACATGCTGGCACCGGAGTTCAGCGCGTTGATGATCATCTAGCGGTCGACCGGGCCGGTGATTTCGGTGCGGCGATCCATGAGGTCCGGCGGGATGGGCGCGACTTTCCAGTCGCCCGCGCGGACGGAAGCGGTTTCGGGCAGGAAGTCGGGACGCTCGCCCTGATCGATGCGCTTCTGTCGGACTTCGCGGGCGGCCAGCAGCTCTTTGCGGCGGCCGTTGAATTTGCGGTGCAGCGCAACGACCAGCGCCAGCGCTTCCGGCGTGAGGATCTCCGCCTGTGCGGCCGTCACCGGCGCGTCAATTACGTATTCCTGCTTCGAAGGACTGCTCATCTTTGGTAGCGTCTCCTAATTTTTCTTCTTGAGTTCCGCGCGCAACTGGCGATAGGCGGAATCTTCGAAGAGCGTTTTGATGCGTTCGCGACCTTCGGTGCGGGGATCGCCCGCCTTGTAAGGATCGCTGTGGAGGCATCGCCCCAGGAAGCTGGTGGCTTCGGTGTCGTCGGGCGAGCGCTGCAGCACGGCGCGGAACTGATCGGCGGCTTTCGAGTATTCTCCCAGCTTCCAGAGCGCGTAGCCATAGTTGAACCAGTAGTCGGGATCGCCCTCGTCGCCTTCGAGCGCTTTGCGGAAGCCTTCGGCGGCGGATGCGTCATTCATGCGCGAAAGCGTCGCCGCGAGATTGTTGAAGACTTCGTTGAGCGGGACCTCGGCCGCCACCATGCGGAAGCGGCGGAGCGCGCCATCGAAATCGCCCACGTAATAGCGGCAGATGCCGAGCAGGAACGAAGCTTCCATATAGCGGGAATCGGAGCGGGTGACCTTGAGGAGCCAGCCGGATGCGCCGCGATAATCCCTGCGAGTGAACAGAATGTGGCCAAGTTCGTAATTGGGCTGCGAGAAATGATCGTCGAGCCGCGCCGCCTGGGTGAAAAATTTGATGCGAAGATCCGTGTTCGAAGCCGGCGTCATCAGGCCGCGAACGTAGCTCTCCATGGCATCGACGCGAATGGCCGGATGCTCGCGGCGGAAAAGATCTTCGGAGGCTTCCGCGCCGGGCGAAACCTGGCGCAGCACCTGCCATGCGAGCGACATTTCGAGCTGGCTGAGGTTCTCAAGAATGCCATCCTGTTCGAAGGATTGCGCCTCTTTGAATTTGCGGAGATCGATGATGTGCGCCACGATGCGGATGGGCGCTTTCAGATTTTGCGATGCGACGGCGGACGGGTCAATCGTGTAATCGCCGAAGACCACCTGGCCGGCGTCGAGCGTTTCGCCGATTTTCATCACGGTGGCGCGCGTCAGCAGGACTTCCGGGCGCACGCCCATGCGGCGGTAGACCTCGACGCGGTCATCGCGCGAGAGCGTGAGCAGATCGTAGGAGCTCAGCGTTTCGTGGATGGTTTCGGCGATGCTTTCGCCGATCCAGTTGAGGTCCGGCGAGATCGAGGCGTTGATGTTGAACAGCGGCAGCACCGCGATGGTATCGGCGCACCACGCGGGCGAGGCTGCCGCGAACAGAGCGAGCGCTGCGAGGCTGGTGAATCGAAAACGCAACATTTCAGGGTATCAGCGCCGCCTGGTCATAATACGCGCGTACGCGGCGCGCAGCCGCTTTGCCGATTTTCTTCGCCAGTTCCTGCTCGCTCGATTGCCGCACTATGGTGGAACTGCCGAATTCGCGCAGGAGTTTGCGGACCGTGATGGCGCCGACGCCGGGAATGTTTTCGAGCTCAGAGGTCAGGGTGCGGGCGTTGCGGCGCGTGCGGTGGAACGTGACGGCGAAGCGGTGCGCTTCGTCGCGGATGGTCTGGATCAGATGGAGGATCGGCGAGAAGCGGTCGAGCACGACTGGCTCATCCTCCTGGCCGAGGACGTAGATGATTTCCTCGCGCTTGGCGATGGAAGCGACCTGGGCATCGGCGATGCCGAGAGCTTCGAGCGCATCGGCGGCGGCGTGCAACTGGCCGAGGCCGCCATCGATCAGGATGAGGCCAGGCAGCGGCGTGCCTTCGGACTGCAGCCGCGAGTAGCGGCGCGTCACCACTTCGCGCATGCTGGCGAAATCGTCATTGCCTTCCACGGTGCGGATGATGAACTTGCGATAGTCCGATTTCTTCATCCGGCCCTCTTCCCACACAACCATGCTGGCGACCTTGTCCGTGCCCTGGACGTGGGAGATATCGAAGCATTCGATGCGGTTGGGGGCTTCGGCGAGATTGAGGGCGTCCTGCAGCGCTTCTTTGATCGCGTTGGAGGACGGTTTCATCACGCGGAAGCGCGCTTCGAAACTGTGCTTCGCATTGGTTTCGGCGAGAGAGAGCATGGCCTTCTTCTGGCCGCGCTGCGGTGTGAGGATTTCGACTTTGCGATTCTTCTTTTCCGAGAGCAGTTCTTCCATCACGGCCCAATCTTCGAATTCGACAGGGACGTGAATTGCGGAGGGGACGAACTGCTGATCGAGATAGATCTGGAGCAGAAGCGACGAGAAGAATTCGGGCGGGTTGAATTCGCGCTGGTCTTCCCAGAAGAACTCGCGGCGGTCTACGATCTGGCCGTTGCGCATGTGGAAGACGTTGACCGCGACCATGGGCGGCTCGGCGTAGTAGCCGAAGATATCGGCGTCATTGCCGGCGGCAGCAGCCATCTTCTGGCGTTCGGCGATTTCTTCGACGGTGTTCAGAATGTCGCGCAGAGCGGCGGCTTTTTCGAACTGCAGGTCTTCGGATGCGGCTTCCATCTGCTCGCGCAGTTCCGCGGCGAGGCTGGTGTGGCGGCCTTCGAGCAGCATCTTCACCTGGCGGGCGGCGCGTGAATATTCTTCGTCCGTGGTGAGGCCTTCCACGCACGGGCCGAGGCAGCGATGGATGTGGTACTGCAGGCACGGCTTCGGATGGAATCGCGTGAGATCGACTTTGCAGCTCGGGACGAGGAAGTGGCGATGAATCAGGTGTACGATCCGATACGCGAGATTGCCAGGAAAATAGGGGCCGTAGTAGGTCGAGCCGTCTTTCCGCAGCCGGCGCGTGACGTAAACGCGCGGGTAGGGTTCGTTCGTGAGCTTGATGTACGGATAAGTCTTGTCGTCGCGCAGCAGCACGTTGAAGCGCGGCCGGTACTGCTTGATGAGATTGTTCTCGAGGGCGAGCGCTTCCTTCTCGTTATCGACAAGAATGTAGTCGACCGAATGGGCTTCGGAAATGAGCGTGCCGGTCTTGGCTTCGAGCAGCCGGTCTTCGTTGAAATAACTGCGGACGCGGGCGCGGAGGCTCTTCGCCTTGCCCACGTAGATAACTTTTCCGGCGCCATCTTTATACAGATACACGCCAGGCGCAAGGGGTAAAAGCGCGGCCTGTTCACGTAGCGGAGTCACTGCCGATTGGATTCGGACGGGAAGAAAACTATACTTAAAGTATGTCACGCGGGCGAATCTGCGCTACGTTGATCGTGGCGGCGGCGCTGTTTCCGGCCGCCAAAACAGTGCTCGGACAGACTGATGCCAATGGACTTCCGCCCCCGCTGGTGCCGAAAACCGAACTGCCTCCGGATGAGGACCAGAAGACGGCGCCGGAGACGTTCAGCTTCAATCCGGTGCAGTCGCAGCGGGAGATGACGGCGGGCGATTTCTACTTCAAGAAGGGCAATTACACGGCGGCGGCTGCGCGTTACGAGCGGGCGACGAAGTGGAATGACGGCAACGCCGAGGCATGGTTCCGGCTGGGCGAAGCGGAAGAAAAGAAGTCGAACGTGAAGGCGGCGGTGGAGGCGTACAGGAAGTATCTGGAGCTTTCGCCCGACGCGAAGAACGCGAGCGAAGTCAGAAAGAAGCTGGCGAAGCTCAAGGGTTGAGCAGCGCGGTATCGGGCTTCAGCATGACGCCGGAGATGCGCCGGGCGCGCGATTCGCGCATCAGGAGTAACAGGAGTTCCGCGGCCGCGCCGATGCTGAGGCCTTCCGGGCGGATATTCGAAATGCAGTTCCGATCAGCGTCCGTACGGCCTGGCCGCGGCGACCAGGTGAGGTAGACGCCCATGCTGTCGGAAGCGCTCAGGCCCGGGCGTTCGCCGATCAGCATCACGGCGAGCGAGGAGCGCGTGAGGGAGCCGATTTCATCGCTGAGCGCAACGCGCGCCTGGATCGCGATGATGATCGGTGCGCAGCGCCAGTGCTCGGGCTCCAGGCGTTCCATGACGCATTGCAGCAACGGCGCGGCCTGCTTCTGAACGGCGATGGGAGAAAGTCCGTCGGCAATGAGGAAGACAACGTCGTAAGGGCCGGCGGCTCGTTCGATGACGTCGCGCGACGCGGCGTCGAGCTGGCGGCCGAGGTCGGGGCGGCGGAGATATTCGTTGCGATTACGCGCGGCGCTCGAAACGATCAACGCTTCGGTTCCGAATGCCGCGGCGATTTCATGGGGCTGAAGTGGCGTATGCACGGCGTCTCGCGCGCGGGCGTGTGCGAGCTGGAACGCGAGCAGTTCGCGGGTCGGCAGGCTGTTCCCCGCGCGTCCGAGGGCGACGCGCGCCATGGTGAATCGCTTCAGATCATGCAGGGTCAGAGCGCGCCTCCGGAGAGAAGTCCGATTGCGGCCGGAAGCTCGCGCTGATGGCTCTCGATCCACGCTTCGAATTCCGGCGCCGGTCGCAGGCCGAGCAGGGAACGAACGTACAGCGCATCATGGAATGACGTGCTCTGGTAGTTCAGCATCACGTCGTCCGCGCCGGGCACGCCCATCACGAAGTTGACGCCGGCCGTCCCCAGCAGCGTGAGCAGGGCATCCATGTCATCCTGATCGGCCTCGGCGTGGTTCGTGTAGCAGACATCGCAGCCCATTGGCAGGCCGAGGAGTTTGCCGCAGAAATGATCCTCGAGCCCGGCGCGCGTGATCTGCTTGCCGTCGAAAAGATATTCGGGTCCGATGAAACCGACCACGGTGTTCACCAGCATCGGACGGAAATGGCGCGCGAGTCCGTAGGCGCGAGCTTCACAGGTTTGTTGATCGACTCCGTGGTGAGCATTGGCGGAAAGCGCGCTGCCCTGGCCGGTTTCGAAATACATGACGTTGTCGCCGCACTCGCCGCGATCCAGCTCGCGCGCGGCTTGCCAGGCTTCCATCAGCAGAGCTATGTTCACGCCGAATGACGAATTGGCGGCTTCGGTTCCGGCGATTGACTGGAAAACCAGATCGACCGGAGCGCCGCGCCGCATCGCCTCCATCTGCGTCGTGATGTGAGCGAGGACGCAGCTCTGCGCGGGCAGGCGGAGGGTTGTGCGGATTCGATCGATGAGGCGAAGAAGAATGCAGACGGAGTCGACGCTGTCTGAGACCGGGTTAATGCCGATAACCGCGTCGCCGCTTGAAAGCGAAAGGCCATCGAGAATGCTGGCGGCGATGCCCGAGGGATCGTCCGCCGGATGGTTGGGCTGGAGGCGCGTCGAGAGGCGGCCAGGGAGGCCCACTGTTGTGCGGAAGCGGGTGACGACGCGGATCTTCGACGCGACCGTGATCAGATCCTGGAGCCGCATGATTTTCGAAACCGCGGCGGCCATTTCCGGCATCAGCCCGGGCGCAATCTGCGCGAGAGCTTCGGGCGTGGCCTGTTCGCTGAGCAGCCAGTCGCGGAACTCGCCCACGGTGAGATGGCCGATCGCGTGGAGTGCGTCGCCATCGAGCGTGTCGACGATCAGGCGCGTGACTTCATCCGATTCGTACGGAACCAGAAGGTATGTGCCGAATTCGCGGAGCGGGACATCCGCCAGAGCCAGTTGCGCGGCGACGCGTTCTTCCGCGCTGCTTGCGGCGATGCCGGCCAGTTCGTCGCCGGAGCGCGCGGGGGAGGCGCGGGCGAGGAGAGTCCGAAGGTCGTCAAATCGCCAGGTGACGGAGCCGAGCGTGTGCGAATAGCTCATCGGAATCCGCGATCTGGTTGATCGTACCAGGCGAACGCGCGTGTGGGAAACTGAGGGTCGCCGCGCTCATGCAAAGCACTCTGCAGCGACACTCCACATCTCTGCTCTGGTTGCTGCTGATTGTCTGCGTGGCGTGCTTCTGGGTGACGCTGCTGCCGGAGAGTTTCTGGCTGGACGAAACGGTGACGGCGTTCGTGCTGCGGCACGGGGTGGGGCATCCTTCGCTTGCGGCAGGGCCGCGGCTCGATCAGACGATCTACTACTGGCTCCCGCGGGCGTCAGCGGCGGTGCTCGGGTTTTCCGAATTCAGCGTGCGGCTGCCTTCCCTTCTCGTAACGCTGCTGAGCCTGGCGCTCGTCTATCGGCTGGCGGCGAGGCTGGTGCATCCGAGCGCCGGCTGGCTGGGGGTTTTTCTGTGCTTTGTTCCTCATGAATTCACGCGGCAGGCGACGGACGCGCGGCCGTATGGGCTGGGGACCTGCGTGGGCCTCCTCGCGATGTGGTTTCTGGTGCGGTGGCTGGATCGCGGCGGCTGGCGGGACGCGATCGCGTTCGCGGTGTTTGCGGCTCTGCTGCCCTGGGTACACCTTGTCTACTGGCCGTTCCTCGCTGTCTTCGCGGGGTACGCCGTCGTGCGGATTCTGCGGCGCGAGACAAGCGTGCCGTTGTGGGTGTTCGCAGGCGCGGCCATTGCGGCCCTTGCGTGCGATGCCCGGCTGATTTCCGTCACCGTGGGCCTTTTCCGTGAGGCGCGCGAGCACGTGGTAACGCCCCTGCCGAATCTGACGAATATACTGAGCGGATTTGAAGTCCCGGCGATCGCGGCGATCGCGGCGGCGGCCTGGCTGGCCGCGCGGATCTTCCGGTGGCCCGCGGCGCGAGCGCAATCGAGAGCATCGGATATCGCGCTGCTGGCGCTGTGGTGGTTGTGGCAGCCGCTGGTGCTGCTGGCGGCATCCTGGATCACCGGCAATTCGATTTTCGTGCCGCGATATTTTTCGCTTGCGCTGCCCGGTATCGTGCTGGCGGCGGCGTTGGGCGCGAGTTTATTCCTCCCTGCTGAAGCGTGGAAGCCGGCGGCGCTCGCGCTGGCGGTTGGAATCGTGCTGGTGCATTTCGTGAAGGGACCGTTTCCGCCGACTCGCCATTCGCACTGGCGAGAAGCGGCTGCGGAGGTGAACGAACTGACGCGCGATGGCGTCACGCCGGTGGTGTGTCCGAGTCCGTTTGTGGAGGCGAAGAGTCCTGTGTGGACGCCTGTTTATTCGCTGCCGGGATTTTTGTATGCGCATCTGGATGCGTATCCGCTGCGGCAAACGCCGGCGCTGTTGCCGGAGACGGTGGAGGAGGCAGGAACGCGCTACGCGCGAGTGGTGCTGCTCTCGAAGATCGTGCCGGCGCAGCGATTCGTGCTGTATGGCGGCGGGTATGACGTGAATGAGTGGGCGCCGTGGTTCAGCGCGCAGCCGGAACTGGCGGATTACGAGCATCGGCTGGTGGGGGTGTTTGGCGATGTGGAGGTGGTGCTTTACCGGAAGCGGCAGCACTAAAATTGGATGAACGTGACCCGGCCATCCGAACCTTATTCCGATACTGATCCGCGCGTGATGGAAGTGTGGATGCAGATGCTGCGCGAGAAGACTCCGGGTGAGAGGATTGCGATGGCGTTTGAGATGACTGAGTTCGCGGTTCGGGTGATGGAATCGGGCGTGCGGGCGCGTTATCCGAATGCTTCGGAACGCGAAATTTTTCTGCGTTCGGCGGCCCTGCGTCTGCCGCGCGATCTGATGATCCGGGCGTATGGGTGGGATCCGGAGACGCCAATTCCTGCGGATAAAGAAGCTTTCTGAAGCCCTCGCGTCTCTGCTGGCTGCTATCGACCGGCTGGAGATTCCCTACGAAATCGGAGGATCAGTCGCCAGTCCGGCGCATGGCATTCCACGTACAACGATGGATGTCGACCTGGTTGTAGATCTGGCGCCAGACAAGATCGACGAGTTTGCGGCTGCGGTTGGCGATGAGTTTTGTGCCGACGTGGAACAGATACGCGAAGCGTTTGCAGCGGGCCGCGCTGTCAGTCTGATTGATCTCACGGCCGGCTGGAAGTTCGACGTTTTCCCTTTGCTTAAGGACGAATACAGCCAGATCGAATTCGCGCGTCGCGTATTTCGCGAGATTCAGCCGAACAGCGGGACACCAATGGAGTGTTCTTTCTCATCGATGGAAGACACGCTGCTCCGCAAGCTCCAATGGTGTCGCGCCGGAGGTGAAATCTCTGAACGCCAGTGGAGCGATGTCGTGGGGATGCGGAATGCGTCCGGCGCGCGAGCGGATATGAACTACCTGCGGCACTGGGGAGAAAAGCTCGGGGTCCTGGATCTGCTCGGGAAACTGACAGGAAATCAGGCGCGCACTTCGATCATTCGCCACTCGTGCTCGCCGAACTCACCCGCGATGCTGCCGCCCGCTTTCCGAATCGCCGCGGCGATCACCGGAACATCCGCAGCTTCGAAGCCGCTCAGAATCGCCACGCCGCCGGGCTTCAGGATGCGCAGCCACTCCGGCGCGAGTTCCGCAATCCACGCCGGGCTGATGTTCGCCACCACGATCTCCGCTGAAGCCGTCGCGATCGAATCCGCCGATCCGACGAAAACCGGCACGTCGACTCCCGCGCGGAGGAAATTCTCGCGTGCCACAATCACCGCGCCGTGATCGGTATCGCACGCGCAGGCCTTCGCGGCCCCCAGCTTGAGCGCCGCTTCCGACAGAATGCCCGAACCGGTGCCGACATCCACCAGCGAAGCGCCTGGCTGCAGATGCCGCTCGATCGCTTCGAGACAGAGCCGCGTCGTCTCATGCGCGCCCGTTCCGAACGCGAGGCCGGCGTTCACTTCAATACGAATCCTGCCGGCCGGCGTGGCTTCCGTGCGCCATTCGGGAACCACGAAAATGCGCCGGCCGATTTCCATCGGCTGCAGATGCTCGCGCGCGAAGGCAACCCAGTCGCGCGTATCGGCCGGCTGCGCTTCACCGCCGAAGCGCGACTGCAGCTCGGGCGCGAGCGCGTCGTCATCGAAGAATGCCCTCATGCGCGCGGTCTCCGGCGTTTCGCCGAGTTCCACGATTCCCGTGCAGCCGTATTCCCACAGTTCGGCGATGCGCAAATCCTTCGTCCCCTGCGGGCATTCGAGGTCGATTGAGAACATAGAAAGTTCAGATGAAATTACAGGGAATGTTTGCGCTGGCGGCCACGCCTTTCGATCATACAGGGGCGGTCTATCGCGCCAAGGTTCAGCATAATTTCGGCAAGTGGCGCCGGACCAGTCTGGCGGGGTTTATCGTGGGCTCGTATGCGGGCGAAGGTCCGCTGCTGACGCCGGATGAAAAAGTCGAGATCACGCGGCTGGCGGCGGAAAACGCGGCGCCAGGGCCTTTGCTGATCGGCGACGTGACGCAGGAAGGCGTCTTCGGCGCGGCGAAGCTGGCGCGAACCCTGGCTGAGGCGGGCGCGCATGCTGTGATCAGCCGCGGGCCGCGCGAATATACGAATCTGACCGACGGAGAAGAGCGGACCGCGCTTTACTTTCGCGCGCTGGCGGATCAGTCGCCGGTTCCTCTGGTGATCTCGAACGAGGGGCCGAAGATTTCGCCGGAGGATCTGGGGCGGCTGGCGGAGCATCCGAACATTGTAGGGGTCGTGGAGTCGCGCTCGTCCGCAACGCAGATCAGCAAAATTCGCGCCGCCGCCGGCAAGGACTTCAGCATTCTCGCCGGCACGGAGGAGGAAGTCTGGGAGTCGTTGGGAGCGGGCGCGAACGGCGCCGCGCTGGCGTTTGCAAGCGCCGCGCCCTATGCGACCATCGCGATCTGGGAAGCATTCCGAACGCGCGAGGAAGAAGCAGGCGTCGACTGGCAGGGACGCATTGCGAATCCCGGAGTGCTCGTGACCGAAGTCTACGGCGCGCCCGGGCTCAAGTACGCGATGGACCTGAACGGATATTACGGCGGCCCCGCGCGGCTGCCCTTCGCGCCGCTTTCGGCCGAGGGGAAGCGGGCGATCGAAGAAGCGTTTCGCGATCTGAAGGGCTAGTATTGTGTTCCTCAAGTGACCTGGCTATGCCACGCCAGGGGGCACGCGAACTTCAGACGCGTTTGGTCTGACGCGACTGAAAGTCGCACGTCCCGGCTAGCTGCGGGTCAGCGCCCGCAAGGCTTCCTGCACGTGCTGTTCGGATTCCGAAAGCGCCGAGTAGACGTGGCGGATGCGGCCGTCGCGATCGATCACGTACGTCACCCGGCCCGGAATCAGGCCGAATTTCTTCGTCACCCCGTAGAGCGTCCGCACTGCGCCGCCTTTGTCACTGAGGAGCGTGAACGGCAGCGCGTACTTCGACGCGAATTTCGCGTG
>CAZPZE010000005.1:0-1960 GCA_964590625.1 uncultured Solibacteraceae bacterium | reverse complement strand
GCCGCGTTTGGTGGCGCCGGCGTTGTTCACCAGAATGTCGATAGCGCCGAAGCGCGCAAGGGCTTCCTTCGCGATGCCCTCCGCGGCCTCAAATTCGCTCAGATCCGCCGCGATTTGCGCGGCAGCGCCGCCGGCGTTCGCTATTTCTTCGACGGCAGTATCGAGCAGCGCGGTGTCACGAGCGGTGAGCAGAACTTTGGCGCCTTCCGAGGCCAGGTGGAGAGCGATCGCGCGCCCGATGCCGCGGCTCGCGCCCGTGACGATCGCCGTCTTTCCCGCAAGAGTCTTCATTCGCTCCACTGTATATCGCTGGGGTATGATTCGTGAAGTGGAGATGACCGAAATACCCATTGGCGCGATCCGGACCGAAGACCACGTGGTGGCGGACGAAGACGTGATCACGTTTCTCGGCGCCGGTAATGCGCGCGTGCTTTCCACGCCGCGCATGATCCTTTTTATGGAGCGCACCTGCCGCAACATGATGGCGGAAGTGCTTGGGCAGGGGTTCTCCACCGTGGGGATGCACGTCAACATCTGGCACGTTGCGGCCGCCAAAGAGGGCTCCGCCGTCACTTACAAGGCCGAACTGCTGAAGTGCACGTCGCGCCGCTGTGAGTTTCGCGTGGAAGCGCGCTGCGGGGATAAGCTCATCGGCGAAGGCACCCATCTGCGCGCCATCATCGACACGAGCCGGTTCGCCAAAGGCTGACAGGCGCATTCGCTGTTACACTGGTTCGTTAAAGAAAATGGCTATCAGCTCGGATCTGCTCGAAATCCTCATCTGCCCGGCGTGCCGGGCCAAGGTCGAACTCAAGCCCGACGGAAGCGGACTGCGCTGTGTCTCCTGCCATCGCCTCTATCCCGTCCGCGACGATATTCCGGTGATGCTGATCGACGAAGCCGTGATCGACGAGTAGCGCCCGCGTGCCGGCTCAGACCGACATCATCGCTAAGCTTCCGAAACAGAGCCGCGTTGCGATCATTCGTCTGCGTTCGCTCGGCGATTGCATTTTGCTGACGCCCGCGATCCAGATTCTGCATTACGCGCGGCCGGACCTCCGGATCGGAGTTGTAGTTGAAGACCGCTTCGCGGATGTTTTCCGCGGGAATCCGATGATCGCGGAAGTGCTGACGCCAACGGTGCGTGCGGTACGCGCATTCGCGCCTGCGCTCTGCCTGAACCTGCACGGCGGCAGCCGCAGCGCGCGGCTCACGATGCTTTCCGGCGCGGAGATCCGGGCGGGGCTCGATATTTTTAAGCCGGCGCTCATCTACAACACGCCGATTCCGACGGCACAGGAGATTCTTGGAATCACGCGGCGGGTGCACACCGCGGAGCATATGGCTTCGGCGATGTTCTATCTGGGCGTGGAACCCACGTGGATTCCGCGAGCTTTCGTGCCTGCGCCCGAAGGGCGTTCGCCTCACGCACCGGCGGCCAGTTATGCGGTGTTTCATCCATTGGCAGCTATACCGGAGAAAACGTGGCCCGCGGCTTCGTTCGTGGAAGCGGCGGAGTTCGTCTCGAAGCGTATGGGGCTCGCGCCGGTGTTTATCGGTGGGCCGGGTGAAGATCTTTCGGCGTTTTCGAAATGGCGCATCGTGAGCGGCGCGGCACTGCGCGAGGTTGCGCAACTGATGCGGGATGCGTCGTTGTTCCTCGGCAATGATTCCGGCCCTGCGCATCTTGCGGCTGCGTTTGGATTGCCGCTGGTCGTGCTCTTCGGGCCTTCGGATTCCGAAATCTGGTCGCCGTGGCGAACGGTCGGTAAGGTGATCAAGGCCAATGGGCCTATCTCGAATATCGCGGTGGCCGACGTGATCCGCGGTCTCGAACGCGTGTATTCCGTGCAGGAGGCGAATCGTTGAAAGACGTCCTGCGCCTTGCCAGTTATACGCGGCGCTACTGGTATCTGGTGGCGCTGTCGGTCATCCTGATGGCGGTCATGGGGCTGATGAC
>CAZPZE010000004.1:0-1563 GCA_964590625.1 uncultured Solibacteraceae bacterium | reverse complement strand
GAGAACTGACCTATGGCCACCGCCGCTGTTTTTCCTGAGCTCGAAGCCGTCCAGAATCCGAACCGCGCGAAAGTCGGCGTGATCTGCCTCATCCTGACGGAAGCCTCGCTCTTCGCCATCTTCCTCACCGCCTACGTCTTCTATACCGGCAAAAGCACGTCCGGCCCGCTCCCGAAGGACGTCCTCACCTTCCCCATCTGGTCCACCATCTGTCTGCTCTCGAGCAGCTTCACCATGGAACTCTCCATTCGCGACCTCCGCAGCGGCGAGCATCTCTGGTCGAAAGTCTGGCTGGCCATGACCACCCTGCTGGGCGCATCCTTCCTTGCCCAGACCGCGTTCGAATGGAAGGAGCTGATCGGAAAAGGCCTCACCATTTCCACTAACGTCTTCGGCACCACGTTCTACTCACTCGTGGGACTCCACGCCACCCACGTTCTCCTCGGCGCCCTGCTCATGCTGATCACCCTGCTCGCCGGCTTGTTCGGCGCGAATCTGCGCCGCCACGAAACCCGCATCGAAGCGCTGAGCTGGTACTGGCATTTCGTCGATACCGTCTGGATTGCCGTCGTTCTCACCGTCTATGTCTTCGGAGTCTGACAAGAAACCCATGGAAAACGCACCCGAAAACCCGCAGACCGTCGAACTCCCCGCCTCCAGTCCCTGGCCCCTGGTCGTCGCGCTGAGTCTCGCTCTGATTCTGGCTGGCGTTCTGGTCAGCGTGAAGCTGACGATCGCGGGCGCCGCTCTCGCGGCCATTGCGGCGATCGGCTGGTGGATCCAGGTCATCCCCGGCGAGAAGCACGAACTCGTTTCCGTCGCGCCGGAAAAGTCTTCCGTTTCGCCCCGCGATGTCGACGTCGAGGTAATCCAATTTTCAGCCGGACGATTCCTGCACCACGCCGGCGAGATGCGCCCATTCACCGCTGCCGGCCGCGGCGGACTCGTCGGCGGCATCGCCATGGCCGGTGTCGCGTTGTTGTTCGGATGGCTCACCCAGGGCAGCATCTGGTATCCCATCAATCTGCTCGCCGCCGGCGCAGTCTCTGATCTCGCGAACGCCAGCGTCTCCCGCCTGCGCGAATTCAGTCCCGTCGGCCTCGGAGCCGGCATCGTGATTCACGGCGTCACCTCACTCCTCGTCGGTCTTCTCTACGCCGTCATGCTCCCCATGTTTCCCAAACGCGCCTTCTGGTGGGCCGGACTTCTCGCTCCGGTGCTCTGGTCCGCGCTCATCGCGAGCCTTCTCGGACTGATCAATCCCACCCTCTATGCGCGCATCGATTGGTTCTGGTTCGTTGCCTCGCAGCTCGCCTGGGGCCTCACCGGCGGCTTCGTCATCGCCCGCACCCAGAACATTGAGAATCTGGTGAACCTGCCCCTGCTGGAGCGAGCCGGCATTGCCGCCCAGATCCCCGAAAAGGACGTCTGACCCTCCATGCAGCCGCTCCTGCTGCAGTGGCGCTTCGATCCGCCCCTCATCCTGACTCTGGCGGCGTCCGCTCTCCTCTACCTCCGCGGCTGGCTGCTCCTCCGCCGCGAGCGTCCCCACAAGTACACGCC
>CAZPZE010000003.1:0-3189 GCA_964590625.1 uncultured Solibacteraceae bacterium | reverse complement strand
ATGAAGTGTCCGATCCAGCCCGGCAGCCCGCGCCTGCTACGCGGAAGGCGCGTTATCGACCTTGTCGCGATAAGCCTGGCGGCCGGCCTCGATCGCATCGTTGATCGAGTCGCGCTGCCGGTTGATCGCGTCTTTTCCCTTATCGACGACGGTCTGAGCGGAACTGCGCAGCCCCTCCGACTGCCGCTTCAGATAATCCTTGCTCTCATCCGCCTTGTTGCGGAGCAGGTCGCGCGTCTCTTCGCCCGACTGCGGAGCAAACACCATCCCGATCCCAACGCCGATTCCGAGTCCCAGTAAGAAACTGCCGAATTTATCCATGAGTTAGTCCCCTAATTGGACGGGCTTGACGCGCACCCGAAACCAATCACAGTATACGACGCTTTCGGCCGTTGCAACCCAGGGTCCGTTGTGGATAGACTTCAGATACAGCCATGCAGCCGCGGGCAAGACTGGATGGAGATGCACTCTTCGAATACGCGGTCCGCGCGCTCGCCGCGCGCTCGTGTTCCTCCGACGAACTGCGTATTCGCCTGCGCCGGCGCGCGCAGAAAATGAGCGATATCGAGCCCGTGATTTCCCGCCTGCGAGAAATCGGCTACCTGAATGACGAGCGTTTCGCCGAGATGTACACCACGCTGCGGGTCGAAAGCGACGGTTTCGGCCGCGCCCGCGTTCTGAGTGATCTTCGGACCCGCCGCGTCGCCCCAAAACTCGCCGAAAAAGCCGTGGCCCGCGCCTTCGCCAATAAGAGCGAGCCCGAAATGATCGCCGCCTGGATCGAGCGCCGCATGCCGTCGGTCGCGGCCGGCAAACATACCGGCGATGAACGCCAGTTGGCCGCGGCCTGGCGGAAACTGCGGCGCGCCGGCTTTTCTTCCGGCGCTATCCTTACCGAACTGCGCCGCTTCGCCGCCCGGCCAGAGCTGCTGGAAGATCCCCCGCCGGATGACGAACCCGCCGACTAGTCCACCTGCCCAGCGGACTACTACAGCCAGGAACTCGCGGAATCCTGGCTGGTATCATCACCATTGAAGCTCTCGGGGCGTTTATTGCCGTATTTTCAACAGGAACGTAGACGGCCCGAGTTGCGTCCATAGATACTCGATCCATGAAAAAGTCATCCATCGTCTGCGGTCTGTTGATCGCGTCCGGCTCTCTGTTTGCCCAGCAGTACACCATGACCACCGTCGCCGGCACCGGCGGCTCTCCTGGCTGGTCGGGCGATCTTGGACCCGCACTGAGCGCTCAGTTCTACAACCCGATTCGCGTAGTGCTCGACAGCAAAGGTGACATTCTCCTCAACGATCTCGGCAACAGCTCCATCCGCGAGGTTCTGAACGGTGGAACCGTGAACTCGGTCACAGGCAACGGATCTCCTGGCTATTCGGGCGACGGCGGCAGCCCCACCGGCGCGCAGCTTTCTTCCCCGCACGATATCGCTCTCGATTCGCACGACAATCTCTATATTGCCGATACCGGCAATCGTCGGATTCGCCTCATCTCCGGAGGAAAGATCACAACCTTCGCCGGCACCGGCGCCAGCGGTCCGCAGAACGACCCGCTCGGTGATGGCGGCCCTGCCACCGCCGCGCGATTCATCACGCCCACCGGCGTCGCGGTCGACAAAGCCGGCAACGTTTATGTCTCCGATATCGGGAACGCGACCGTCCGCAAAATTTCGCCGGATGGCACAATCAATCTCTTCGCGGGGAAGCGCTTCCTTTCCTACGGCGCGTTCAGCGGTGAGGGCGGAAAGGCAACCGACGCCCTGCTTGGTCAGCCGTATTCGCTCACGACGGACAATGCGGGCAATGTCTACATCGTCGATATCGGCCTGAGCCGTCTTTTCCGCGTCGGCACCGATGGCAATATCCACACGGTGCGTGAGAATTTCTCGGCGCAGAACTGCGCGATCGACCCGGCCGGCAACATCTACATCGCGAACTACGACGACAACGTGGTCGAGAAGATCACGAGCAATGGAACGCTCCTCTGGATCGGCGGCAATGGCATATCCACATATGCGGGGGATGGCGCGGTCGGCACATCCGGCAGCATGTCTCAGCCTTACGGTGTCGCGGTCGATGGCAACGGCAACGTCTTTGTCGCGGAGGCCGGCAATGCGGTGATCCGCAAGCTGACTCCGGTCCCGTTCTCGATCGGCGCCATATCCAACGCGGCGACCATCGAGCCGTTTGTCGCCCCCGCCATCGGCTCCGGCGACGCCACAGTTCCCATCTCGCCGGGCGAAATCATTGTGCTGTTCGGAACCGGTCTTGGCCCCGATACCCTCACCTCCAACAAGCTCGGGCCCGATGGCAAATTCGGAACCAGCCTGGCAGGGACCACGGTTTCCATCGGCGGAGTCGATGCGCCAATCATCTATACATCCTCCACGCTCGTTTCCGCAGTCGTGCCGTATGCAGTGAATGGACTCACGACAGCCGATGTGTACGTGACTTATCAGGGGAACAAGTCGGTCGTGAATACGGTGCAGGTGGCGCCCACTGCGCCTGGCCTTTTCACGCTCGACGCCAGCGGCTCCGGCCCCGCGCTCGCCGTCAACTTTTCCAACGGGCAACTGAATACGGGATCGAATCCGGCGGCAGTCGGCGATTTCGTGATTCTCTATGCGACCGGCGAAGGCCAGACGACCCCAGGCGGCGTGGACGGCCAGCTCGCTCCCTCCCCGGCGCCGATCCCGGTGCATTCCGTGACCGCGACGGTCAACGGCACGCCCGCGGTCGTCACGTATTCGGGAGGAGCGCCCGGCATTGTTGCGGGCGTGATGCAGGTGAACCTGCAGATTCCATCAGGCGTGGCATCCGGCGCCGCGACGGTAAAGTTGCTGATCAACAACGTCTACTCGCCCGGCGTGACGATTTACGTCCAGTAAGTGAATTGAGCGCCCGAGTCTGGCAGGATTATCTCCGCCTCTCGCCGCAGACCAAACCAGCCCATGTTGCCCCGCATTCCGGCCGCCCGGGAGATACGCACCCGAACCACGTCGAAGTCCGGGAATCCCTTGATGCCCGGGTTGAGATACGCCTTCGCCACGGTCGTATGGCCGACGACGATCCGATCCCCGCGCGCGCTCAGCGTACAGTCTGACTGAGGAAAACGCAACAGAAATTCTTATCTGCGCTTATCCGCGTTGCTCTGCGGCCCGTTTTGGGTCTGCTTCCG
>CAZPZE010000002.1:0-7366 GCA_964590625.1 uncultured Solibacteraceae bacterium | reverse complement strand
CGGTCGAGCGCCGCACGCATTTTCGCGGCATTTTCCGGAATGCTGAAGTCGGTGTAGGGCTCGTTGCGGAAGGGCGGGAGGCTCACACTTCGATCATCCCACTTTGCCGGCTTACTGATCCGGCAGGCTGCGCTGGATCGCGCGGATCAGCGTTGTGATGCCTTCCTGCGAAACGTTTTTCCAATCCACCACGATGAGATAGCGGCCCTTCTGGAATCTCACTTCCTGTGCGGCGGAGGCCATCTTCTGGGAGGCCTCAAACGCGCTCGCGGACGCCCGATAGCCGCACGCCCACACGGTCACCGGGCCTTCGCCCGCGTATTCGGCGTGCCAGCAAACGGGCTGCGACGAGCCTGCCGGCAGACGCTCCGGCGCTCCCCCGGCTTCCATGCCGGTCTGTTTCCATCCGGGCGAAACGGAGGTGGGTAAATCCGGCTTCGAGGGCTCTCCCGGGCCGCACGCGGCGCAGAACCCCGCCAGCGCGGTCACAAATAGTAGACTGGAAGTTCTCCCTCTCCGGATCACGTTCAACAGCGTATCAGCCGGTGTACGCGTGCGCCGCTGAGACACAACAGAGAATCCAATGGCCAAATACAAAGCCGCCAGAAAGAAGCAGGATCTTCCACCGCAGGTGCGGCCGGGAGCGCCGTGCCTTGTGCTGATTGTGGTGGCGTTTATCCTTCTGATGCTTGCGATGTACTTTGCGATGAAAAATGCGGGCTGATTCCAGACAAAACAACCAACTTCGCGCCGTCACTATTGTTCCGAACTACCTGAAGACCGCCGAGGGCTCGGCGCTGATCAGCGTGGGCGATACGCAGGTGCTGTGCGCCGCCAGCGTGGAAACTTCCGTGCCGGCCTTTCTGCGCAATTCCGGCAAGGGCTGGGTGACGGCGGAATACGCGATGCTGCCGCGCGCCACCGGCACGCGCACTCCGCGCGAGGTTACCAAAGGCCGGCCCAGCGGACGCACGCACGAGATCCAGCGGCTGATCGGACGTTCTTTGCGCGCGACGATCGACCTCGGGGCGCTGGGCGAGCGTTCCATTTTTATCGATTGCGATGTGCTCCAGGCCGATGGCGGAACGCGCGTGGCGTCGATCACCGGCGCGTACGTCGCGCTGGCGCTCGCGGTGAAGAAGATGGTGGCGTTCAAAATGGTGTCGAAATCACCGCTGACCGGCATGGTGGCGGCGATCAGCGTCGGCATTCAACGCGGCCAGACGATTCTCGATCTGAATTACGAAGAGGATTCGCAGGCTGAGGTGGATGCCAACGTCGTGATGACCGACAGCGGCCGCTACATCGAATTCCAGGCCACGGCCGAGAATCGCAGCTTTGATGACGCGCAGATGGACGAGATGCGCGTGCTCGCGCGCGCGGGCATCGAGCAGTTGATCGCGATTCAGAAGAGCGTGATCGAAAGCGCGGCATGAAAATCTGGTGCGCGAGCGGCAACCCCGGCAAGCTTCGTGAGTTTCGGCTCGCGGGACAGTTGCTCGATATTGATGTCGAACCGCTGCCCGGCCTGAAGTCGATCGTTGCGCCGGAAGAAACAGGCGCGACTTTTGAAGAGAACGCGTGTCTCAAGGCCGCGTATTACAGCCGTCTCGCGCCGGGGCTTCTGTTTGCCGATGATTCCGGACTTGCCGTGGATGCTCTCGGCGGCGAACCTGGCGTTTATTCGGCGCGTTATGCGGGTGAAGGCGCGACGGACGAGGCGAACAACCAATTGGTCCTCGAACGCCTGACTCACGCGCAGGACCGGACCGCGCGCTTCGTCTGCGTGATCGCGCTGGCGAAGGATGGCGAAATCGTGAAGACGTTCCGCGGCGAGGTGGAAGGCCAGATGCTTCACGAAGCCCGCGGCCCCGGCGGTTTCGGCTACGATCCGCTGTTCTATTTCCCGCCCTTCGGCTGCTCGTTCGGCGAAGTGGATGACGCGAGGAAGTTCAGCGTCAGCCATCGCGGCAACGCCGTGCGCGCGATGCTCGAGTATCTGGCGAAGTAATCCCTCGTGCAATCTTTGATCCGAGCCGCGGAACGGTACTTCGAGTTCGCCGCGCTCGGCACGTCCTGGCGCACGGAATTCCTTGCGGGCGTGACGACGTTCATGACGATGGCGTACATCATCTTCGTGAACCCGTCCATCCTGCACGATGCTGGAATGCCACTCGCAGGAGTGACCGCCGCGACCTGTCTGGCGGCGGCGATCGGCAGCCTGCTGATGGGCGGTTTCGCGCGCTATCCCATCGCGCTAGCGCCTGGGATGGGGCTGAACGCTTACTTCGCGTATGTCGTCGTGAAGAAGATGGGCGTGGATTGGCACGTGGCGCTGGGCGCGGTCCTGATCTCCGGGATTGTGTTCTTCCTGCTGACGGCGGCCGGGATACGGCAGATGATTGTCAACGCGATTCCGCACGAGCTTTACTCGGCGGTCGCCGCTGGAGTGGGGCTGTTCATCGCGTTTATCGGACTGCGCAATGCCGGGATCGTCGTCGCGGACAGCGCGACGCTGGTCAACCTTGGCAACCTGAATGCGCCCGCGACTCTGCTCGCGCTGGTGGGGCTCGTGCTCACGGGCGCGCTGCTCTGCCTGCGTGTAAACGCCGCGATTCTGATCGGCGTGATTGCGACGTGGATTCTGGCGGCGATCACGGGGACGATTCACTGGCATCCCGAGCCTTACAGCGCTGCCAGTATTACCTCAACGGCGTTCCAGCTGAACGTGACCGGCGCGCTCGGGCGTGGTCTGCTCGAAATCATTTTCGTTTTTCTGTTTGTCGATTTGTTTGACAACGTGGGGACGCTGGTCGCGGTCGGTAAGAAGGCGGGGCTGTTCGATGCGGCCCATCGGATTCAGCGTGTGAATCGCATTCTCTACAGCGACGCGATTGCAACGATGACCGGCGCGCTGGCGGGGACGTCGACGGTTGTGAGCTACATCGAGAGTTCGGCCGGAGTGGCGGCAGGCGGACGTTCCGGCGTCACCGCAATCGTGACCGGCCTCTTGTTTCTGGTCGCGCTGTTCGTGGCGCCGCTCGCCGGCGCGATTCCCGAAGCGGCGACGGCGCCGGCTTTGATCATCGTCGGGAGCATGATGATGACCACCGCGGCCGAGATCGAATGGACCGATCCTGGCGTGGCGATCCCGGCGTTTCTCACGATGATCGCGATTCCGTTGACGTTCAGTATTGCCAACGGGCTGGCGTTCGGATTCGTCGCTTACACACTGCTCAAGGTGCTGAGCGGACGCTCCCGTGAAGTGAACTGGATGGTTTACGTCCTGACCGCGCTGTTTATCGTCCGCTTCTGGTACCTTGCAAGCTGAGTTTGGCTATGGCGATCACCGTCAGCATGAGCGAGGCGAAATTCAGCTTTTCCCAGCCTGTAAAGCGTGCCGAAAGCGGCGAGGACATCCTGATCGCCCGGAACGGTATGCCTGTTGCCAGGATCACCAGACTGAAGACGTCGAGACCCAAATCGCCGTGGGGGGCGCTTCATGGCAAGATGTCAGACGACTGGGATGCCCCGCTGGAATGCATGAAGGACTATCTGTAATCGCCCACGACGGCAGTGCCCTCTACTTCGCCGCCGCCACGAACTCTTCCATCACAGCCTTCCGCAGCAAATCCGGCGGCAGCAATCCCTGCGAAAGGATGAAATCGTGGAACTTCATCACATCGAACTTCGGGCCGAGCGCCTTCTCCACTTCCTTCCGTAAATCGACCAGCCGCAGGTAGCCGTCGTAATACGAAACTGCCTGCCCCGGACTGCGGAAGGTGTAGCGATCCACCTCTTCCGTCGCGAACGCTTTCGAGAGCACCACGTCGTTCTGCAGCACCTGCATCGCCTGTTCCGGCGTCACCTTGCCCTCCTGCAGTTCGGGATCGAGATAAGCGCGCGCCGCCCGCAGCAGCCGCAGTTGCAGCGAAATCAGCTTGCCGTCATCCGGCATATACGGCAGCATGAACCATTCCGAATACAGCCCCCAGCCTTCCGCATTCGTGCTGTTGAAGGCATACAGCGCGCGCGCCAGCGAGACGCCGCGCTCCACCATCGAATCGAACTGCAGTTCGTGCCCGGGCCGCGCTTCGTGCGCGATCAGCGTCCACGACGCCGCAGCGAACGTGAAATCGTCATACTTCAGCGCTTCGCCGCCCGTCCCCGACGTTCCCATCGGCAGCACAAACTGGCCACGCTCCCCATGATTGTTGATCAGCGGCGGCGGCAGCATGTGGGGCGCGGGCTGGCGCGCCGTTTCGGCGGCAGACGCCAGCCGGATAATCGCGGGACGCGACGGCAGTGTCACCAGCCGGTTCTTTCGAACGATGTCTTCAATCTCGGCCAGCCGCTTCTTGTACTCGGGCATAATATCGTCGGCTCCGAGCTGTTCCTTCTTCAGGACGCGAATCACGTCGCGGTAGTCGGATGACGGCAGTTTCCGCTCCGCGGCAATACGCGCGGCGATCGGCTTCATCTCCTCCTGAATTTCCGTGAATCCGGCGTGTCCGAGCTTCTCCAGCTCGGCAGGCGCGTAGTCCACCCCGGCATCCTCGAGCCGAAGCTGATAAATCGCGGGCGGCAGCCGGAAATCCGTACGCGCTTTCGGCAGCACTTCGCGCCGCAGAAACGCGTCGTAGCCGTCGAGCTGCGTCTTCAGCCGCACGAGCGCATCCTGATAATCCTTCTGATGAAATTTCTCCATCAGCAGCCCGATGCCTGTCGTGTACTGATTCGTATCCGCCAGATCTTTTTCGATCTCTTCCTTAGGGGGGCCCAGCAATCCGCCTTTCTGCAGCCGTTCGCGAAACCGCGCCTCCGCCATCTCAGTCATGGGCGTAAAGCCCTTTTCCAGCCCCGTATATTTCTTCAGCCGCTCTACAGCGGCCGGACGCCGCGCCGCTTCCACCTGATCATCCAGCAGCCCCTGAACGCCCGAAAAGATAATCCGTCCGACGTTGTAATACGGCAGAAACGTATTGTAGTTCGCCTCGCTGGCGCGGATGCTGCGGTCGGCCGCCGCGATCAGGATCTCGAGATCCTGTTTCACGAGCGGATCGTTTTCCGTTGCCAGCCTCCCTTTCAGGGTGTCGCGCGCTTTCAGATAATCCGCCTGCACCTTTTCGTGCAGGTCGGCCGAAAGGATCGTGACCTTATCGTCGAAACCGCGGACGCCCGTCTCCGATGCGTCCTCCGGCGAATACTTCGAGTCGATGTCGATCAGAATCTGCGTGTTCTGGTTGCTGCGGGTCACCCACTCGGGCTGGGTCTGCGCCATCGCGGCCATGGCTGCGGGAATGAGCAAAATCGTACGTATCAATGCGCGCATAATTTCAGCATAGCGGCTCTCCGGTGTATGTTGGGGGCATGGATGACCCCCAGCAGGGAATGGCAACCGTCTTTCAATCCTCCGGCTTCAATGCCGAGGTGGAAGCCGAGTTGATTTTAGGCGTGCTCGAATCGAACGGAGTGAATGCTGTTGTCAGCGGTATTGACATGCTTCCCGGCGCGCATGACGTTCTCGTTCAGGTTTCTTCGGAGGACAAGGCCCGCGCCGAGGCGCTGATCGCGGAAGCGCAGCAAAGCGGTCCCGCGGCAGCGGAAGAAGGCGAGAAAGCGTCGGAAGGCGTCTGACCAATCAGAGGGCGTTTCCGCTGCGTGCTAATCTGGGTTTCGTCAGGTTCCGGGCTCCGTGCAACGGGCGGCTGCAAACCCCGCCAGGTCTGGAAGGAAGCAACGGTAGTGGCTCTACCCGTGTGCCGCGGATTACCCGGGGCCTGGCATAACCGGCCCTCCTCATGTACCAGGTTATCGCCCGAAAATACCGGCCACAGTCTTTTGACGACGTCCTGAATCAGGACCACATCAAAACGACCCTGCGCAACGCCATCGACCAGAAGCGTATCGCGCACGGCTACATTTTTTCCGGCCAGCGCGGGACCGGCAAGACCACCACGGCCCGCATCGTCGCGCTTTGCCTCAATTGCGAAAAAGGACCCACCGATAAGCCCTGCGGCGTTTGCGCCAGTTGCGTGGAAATCGCAGCGGGCGGCTCGGTCGATGTGATCGAAATCGACGCGGCCTCGAATCGCGGCATTAATGAAATGCGCGAGCTGCGCGAGAACGTTCGCTATCAGCCGGCCCGCGATCGCTACAAGATTTTCATCATCGACGAAGCCCACCAGATCACGAACGAGGCGTTCAACGCGCTGCTGAAGACGATTGAAGAGCCGCCGGAGTGGGCGGTATTCATCCTCTGCACCACGGAATCGCACAAGATTCCCGCCACGATCGCGTCGCGCTGCCAGCACTTCAGTTTTCGCTCGGTCGATTTCAACGATTTGATCGAGCGCATGCGTGATATCTGCCGGCAGGAGGGGGTGGATGCGGATGACGAAGCGCTCGCCGTTCTCGCGCAGTCGGGCGAAGGCTCGGTGCGCGATTCGCTTTCCGCGCTCGATCAGGCTATCGCGTGCTGCGGCAATAAGCTCGACGCCGCGCAGGTTCGCTCGCTGCTCGGCGCGTTCGGAATCGATGCCATGGCGCAGGTCACCACAGCGCTCGCCGCGCAGGACGGGTCGGCGATGCTTGCCATTGTAGATGAGCTCGAGCGCAACGGCGGCAGTCCGCAGCATTTCTCGCGCGAGCTTTCTCGCTACCTGCGCAATCTCCTCGTTACGAAGATTTCCGGCGGGAATACGCGGCTCGTGACCGCAAGTCCGGCGGAGAAAGAAGAACTTGCGCGGATCGCGGCAGCCTTCAGCGAAGAGGATCTTACCCGCTATCTGCAGCTTTCGCTCGATCTCTTCCGCGATCTGCAGTTCTCGATGCAGCCGCGGTTTCATCTCGAAATCGGTTTGCTGAAGATGGTGCAGGCCGGCAAGCTGCTCCCGATCGAAGAAGCACTCGCCAGCGTTCGCGGCGATGCCAAATCCTCCGCGCCTTCCGCCCCGCTGTCGCAGTCAGTACCTCCGCGTCAGCCGCCGTTGCCGCCGCGCACTGTGGCCCCGCTGCAATCAGCGCCGCGCGCCGCTGCTCCGGCTCCGTCTCCAGCGCCCGCGCCCGCCGCGAATGCCGCTCCCCCATCACCGGATGAAGACTGGCGCGAGAAACTCCAGTCCGCCATGATCAAAGCCGGACTCCAGTTTTCCGCCGATGCCATGGGCCAGTCGAACGCGGCGCTCGTCAACAACGAACTCGTCATCCAGGCGCCGAAACAGTATCAGCTCGATCTCGGCCGCGAGGAAATTCTCTCCGCCCTGAAGCAGCTTGGCTATCCCACGCTGCGGTTCAAAGTCGTGTTCGGCGAAGTGACGCCACCGCCTTCCGCGAAGCCCGCGCCCAAAGCCGCGCCGCCGCAGGA
>CAZPZE010000001.1:0-14828 GCA_964590625.1 uncultured Solibacteraceae bacterium | reverse complement strand
TCGCCGATTTTCGCGAGCTTCCATGGCGCCTGTTCGACGATGAATTTGTCGGCCGCGGAGAGCATCGCCCAGACAGCTTCGAGGCCTTTCGAGAATTCGAGCGCTTCGAAGGCGCGGGTCGCTTCCTCGATAGTCCTGGTGACAGCGTCCTGCAGCGGGTACGCGTCGCGCTGGGGAATGACGCCGTCGCGATATTGGCGAATCATGGTGAGGGTGCGGCTGCCGAGATTGCCGAGGCCATTGGCGAGCTCGGCATTGTAGCGGTTGACGAGCGCGTCATAACTGAAGCCGCCATCCTGACCGAAAACGATTTCGCGGAACAGGAAATAACGCAGAGCTTCGGCGCCCATCACCTGGCGGATGGGTTCGGCGCGCACGATGTTGCCGCGCGATTTGCTCATCTTGTCGTTTTCGAAAAGCAGCCAGCCGTGCGCGAAGATTATCTTCGGGAGCGGGAGGTCGGCGGCCATCAGGAAGGCGGGCCAGAAGACGGCGTGGAAGCGGAGGATTTCCTTGCCGACGAGATGGAGGTCGGCGGGCCACAGATTCTGGCCTTCGAACTTCGGCTCGCGCGCGGCGGTGATGTAGTTGACGAGCGCGTCGAACCAGACGTAAGCGACATGGCCGCCATCGAGCGGCACGCCCCATTTAATGGTCGTGCGGCTGATGGAAAGATCCTGCAGGCCGCCGCGCACGAAGCTGACCACTTCATTGCGCCGCGATTCGGGCTGGATGAAATCGGGCTGCTCTTCGTAAAGCTTCAGCAGGCGATCGGTGAATGCCGAAAGTTTGAAGAAGTAGTTCTCTTCTGTAACGGTTTCGGTGGGGCGTCCGCAATCGGGGCAGTTATCGCCGGGTTTGGCGTCATTGATGAACGCTTCGTCGTGGACGCAATACTGGCCGGTATAGCTTCCTTTGTATATGTAGCCCTTTTCGCGGCAGAGATTGAAAACCCAGCGGACGGTTTCATAGTGCTGGGGATCGGTGGTCCGGATGAAGTGGTCATACTGAACGCCGAGACGGTCCCATTCGGTACGGAATTCATTAGAGATGAGGTTGGCGAATTCCTGGGGCGTTTTGCCCTGCGCGGTGGCGGAGCGCTCGACCTTCTGGCCGTGCTCGTCCGTGCCGGTGACGAGGACGGCGTGATAGCCCTGCATGGTCTTCAGCCGTTTGATGGCATCGGCGGCGAGCGTGGTGTAGGCGTGGCCGATGTGAGGGGCGGCGTTGACGTAATAGATGGGCGTTGTGAGGTAATATTTCATCGGGTTTTGAGGTATTCGTGGGCGGCGGCGGCGAGGATTTCCTTGAGGGGAACGCCGGTTGAGGCCGCGATGCGGCGCGCGTCTTCGTATTCGGGAGCGAAACCATCGGGCGCGGTTTTAATGCGGATGAGGCCGTAAGCCGTGGCGACTTCGACCCAGTCGCGCGCCTGGACACGGCGCTCGGCGGAATAGAAACGAACGCCGAGCGTGGTGGTTTCGCGGAAAATCAGAGCGATTAATTCTTCCTGCTTTTCGGGCGGCGCGATCACCTGAAGAACGACGCCGGGCCGGTTCTTTTTCATCTGCGCGGGGAGGACGAGCGCATCGAGCGCGCCCGCTTCGAGCAGTTTTTCGGTGGCCCAGGCGATGACCTGGGGCGATGCGTCATCGATGTTGGCTTCGATGACGGAGACGGTGGTGTGTTCGGGCGCGCGTGTGGATTCGCCGATCATCACGCGGACGATGTTGGCGTGTTCGCGGAAATCGTGGTCGCCCGCGCCGTAACCGATGGACTGGATTTTCATTGGCGGCATGGCGGCGACGGATTCGGCGAGGGCGGCGATGATCGCGGCGCCGGTTGGAGTGGTGAGTTCGAGGGCGGGTCCGCGCGAGTAGATGGGGCGCCCTTCGAGAAGGCGCGCGGTGGCCGGAGCAGGGACGGGAAGCACGCCGTGTTCGGTTTTGACAGTGCCGCTGCCGACGTTAATGGGCGAGCAGTAGATTTTTTCGATGCTCAGGAGATGCAGAGCCAGGCAGATGCCGGCGATGTCGCAGATGGAATCGACAGCGCCGACTTCGTGGAAGTGGACCTTATCGATTGCGATGCCGTGGGCCTGCGCTTCGGCTTCGCCGAGGATCTGAAAAGTCCGCGCGGCTGCGGTCTTGACCGGGGCGGGGAGGCTGGCAGCATCGATGAGCTGCAGGATGTCGGCCAGGTGGCGGTGATTCGATGATTCCGCGACCGTGACGCGGAATTTATTGGCGGCCATGCCGCGGCGGCGCACGTTCTCCCAGGAAATTTCGCCTTCGGGGGCGAGAGCCTGGAGCGCGTGCGTGATGGTGGCGCGGTCGGCTCCGGCATCGGCGAGCGCGGCGAGAAGCATGTCGCCAGCGAGGCCGGAGAAGGCGTCAATATAGCAGATCACGGTAACTCCAGTTTAGGGGATAAGGATGGATTGATAATGGCGACGGGTTCGATCGCGTGAGGGGCGGCTTCGACAGCCAAAATGTTGGGTTCGATCAGGCTATTGGTGGGTTCGTTTCCTGGCGGCGATGCCGTGTTTTGTTGAAGATCGGTGGGTTCGTTTGTATTTTGAGGTGTTCTCAGCCAGCATCGCGCGCGTACTTCGATTCGGGTTGATTCCCGTCATGTAAGTGCTCATACGGCCGAGAGTGTACCGCAAGGGGCCGAACAATCAGAACGCGCGCCCGGTGAAAAGTGAGGGTAAGTAGTGGAACTGACAGGAATTCAGTATCCGGAAGATTGTTGTACTGACGGGCCGGCATTCGTCCAATCCTCAGAGTGTTTTCAGTTTCGCCGGTTAACTTGGGGGTGTCTATACCGGGAGAGAATATGCGCCGCTCTATGTTTTTCGCGTTGATTGCCGTTCCATTTCTGGTAGCTCAGGCATCTTCACCGTACCGCATCACCCATACGTATCCGCTTGGTGGAGATGGGAGCTGGGACTACGTGGTGCCCGATCCCCCGAACCATCGGGTGTTCATCGGGCGGCAGGATCGCGTGATGGTGGTCGATGAGAATACCGGGAATCTACTGGGAGAAGTAACAGGTATTAATGGCGCTCACGGCACTGCGATCTCGGAAGCGACGGGGCATGGCTTCGCGACATCGGGTAATGACCAGTCCGTCGTTATGTTCGACCTGAAGACTTATAAGACGATCAGCCGAATTCCCGCAGCGGAAGATGCGGACGCGGTGATCTACGATGCGGCGTCGAACCGAGTGTTCACGTTCAATGGGGACGCGCACTCGTCGACCGTTATCGATCCGGAGACCGGTACACGAATTACCAACCTGCCGCTCGGCGGGAAGCCGGAATACGGCGCATCCGCGGGTGATGGAAAAGTGTACGCGAATCTGACGGACATCAGTGAAGTGGTGGAGATCGATGCACGCAATGCGAAAGTATTGCGCCACTGGGCAACGGAGGGCTGCAGGCAGCCGGTCTCAATGGCGATCGATACCGCACATCACCGGTTGTTCAGCGGATGCCGCAGCGGTGTAATGGCGATTTCGGATTATCAAAGCGGCAAGGTTGTCGCAACGGCTCCGATCGGCACGGGTGTTGATGGCGCGGGTTACGATCCGAGCACGGCGAATGCGTTTGCGTCCGCCGCTGACGGGACGCTTACGGTGATCCACCAGGATTCAGCGGACCAGTATCACGTCATCCAGAAGCTGGAGACGGCGCCGGGTTCGCGGAATATGGGGCTCGACCCGGTGAGTCACCGTATTTTCCTTCCATCGGCGAAATTTGGCCAGGCTGCGGCGGGAGGGCGACGTGCCCCTGTGTTGCCGGGTACGTTTGCCCTGGTGGTTGTGGAACGCGGTTCATAATCGGAAAAATGACTTCACATCCGGAAGGTTCGTCTCGCACAAGGGGGCGCGGCGTAAGCCCAAATCAGCATGTTCGCTGCGCGCCCGACCCAGATTTGCGGATGGGTCTTGTCGCCTCCTTCTTTGCCGGGCCATACTAGAGTCAGAATCGCTGCCGGGAATGAAATCGATATCGTCGCACAGCCGCCGCCTGCAGACCTGACCGAAATGGCGTGGTTCAGATCCGCAATCGTCCAGGCTTGTCAGCTCCTCAGATCGCAGCGTCAGGCTGCTTTGACTGCCGCGCTCTGCCTGGCGGCATTCTGCTTCTTCGGGGGTCTTGCCAGCGAGGTTCTTGAGGGGGAGACCCAGAAACTCGATAGACATATCCTCCTCCTGATGAGAAATCCGAATGACGTCTCGTCGCCGGCTGGCGGGCCATGGATGGAAGAGGTGATGCGCGATATCAGTGCGTTAGGCGGCGTTTTCTGGATTCCCTTTGTGACGATTGCCGTCGTGGTCTATTTGCTTATTCAAAATAGAATGGCGAGGAGCGCGTATGTCGGAGGATCCGTCGTGACGGGAGTTGTCTTAAGCCTGCTGTTGAAGCGGGGGTTTCAGCGACCACGGCCCGATCTTTTTGCTCATGGCTCCGTCGCTTACATGAGCAGCTTTCCGAGCGGGCATTCGCTCGTGAGCGCCGTGGTCTATTTGACCCTTGGCGCTTTACTGGCTTCGTCCCAAAATCAACGTGCATCGAAGATTTACATTCTGGCGTTAAGCGCCGTTACGGTCTTGCTTGTCGGAATCAGCAGAGTTTATCTTGGTGTCCATTGGCCGAGTGACGTGATTGCCGGATGGCTGGCGGGTACAGGATGGGCTATGCTGTCCTGGTTAGTCTGGAAGGTAATTGTGAGCTTTCGGCATGCTCGCGAAGCAACCGCAGTTTGCGGTGAGGGCAATCGGCGGCAAAAGTGAACATCCGCCCCGCACTTCTGTCGGGCGTGACCGGTTCAGTTCCGTTTATCCGTAAACCTGGTTGATTGGCAGGGTCCTTTAAGGAGCCCCGGAGGAACCGTGAGAATTCTCGTTGTTGAGGACGAACAGAGTTCGGCGATGATGCTCGCCAAGGGTCTCAGGGAACGTTCCTACGCCGTAGATATTGCTGGCGACGGGGAAGATGCGGTGTATCGCGTCAGCGTTAACGATTACGATTTGATCATCCTGGACCTCATGCTGCCGCGCATTGATGGCTTTGAGGTCTGCCGGAGGTTGCGTTCGCAAGGCGCTGCTGTGCCAGTTTTAATGCTGACTGCTCGAGATTCTGTCGCTGACCGCGTCTCAGGGTTGGATACCGGGGCCGACGATTATCTCACCAAACCTTTTGATTTCCAGGAACTACTTGCCCGATTGCGAGCGCTGCTGCGAAGAGGGCCAGCGCTGCGCAATGAAACGCTACAGATCGCGGACCTCATCATCGACACTCGGGGCCGAAGAGCGTGGCGAGCAGGCCAGCAAATCGAATTGACGGCCAAGGAATACGCGGTGCTGGACTACCTTGCCAGGCACGCCGGCAGGGTAATCGGTCGCGCCGATATCGCCGAACACGTATGGGATGAGAATTTCGATCCGTTTTCGAATTTGATAGAAGTTTACATGCAGCGCCTCCGGCGCAAGATTGACGACGGCCACGATGTGAAACTGCTCCGGACGCGGCGTGGTGAAGGGTATATCCTCGCAAGCGAAGAGCAATGAATCGTATATCAACCCCTGTATTCAATTCGGTTGCCGTCCGATTGACGCTATGGTATGTCGGAATGCTGGCCGTTGTAGTCGCGATTTTGAGCATTGGCCTGTATACTCTCGTGACCCGCAACCTCTACGATCATCTCGACGCGGGCATCGGTTCGACCCTTCAGCTTGCTGTGACCGCCCTGAAATCTTCGAATTACCAACCGGGTACCTACTCCGGTACCCTGACCCGTACATTGGCAAGCCTGCAGATCCCGAATCAGACGGTGGCAGTCCTGGATTCAGGTGGTCATGTTTTGGCCGAGAAGACCGGACCTGGCGGTCCCCAGCTTCGAATCCCACCCTCACCGCTCCGTCCCACTGACGCGTTTCAGTTCTATGAACTGCCCGAATCCCAACCCGACCTGGATGATCGTTTCCGTGCTGCATTCGAGCGGGTGCCTGCAGACGCTGCCAACGGATTCTATTGCGTGATCGCAGGGCAGTCTTCGGAGTCCCTTCAAGATCGCATCGATCTTCTCTTCGATGTTCTGTGGACCGTTGTACCGATGATGCTGATTGTTGCAGGTACAGGCGGCTGGTTCCTTACGAGGAGTAGCCTGACACCGGTCATGGGGATGGCGCAATGTGCGCATCGGATCAGTGCCGCAAACCTGGATCAACGTCTGCCAATCACCAACGCCGGTGACGAATTCGGCAGTCTCGCCGCTGCGTTCAATGAACTACTGGCTCGCCTGCATGGTTCCTTTACTCAGCAACAGCAGTTCATGGCAGATGCTTCTCACGAATTGAGAACGCCGGTTTCCGCAATTCGCACAACGTCGGAGGTGTTGCTGGAACGAGAAGGCCGGAGCGAAGGCGAATACCTGGAAGCGATGAACATTATCAAAGAGCAGTCTCGGCGTCTTACACGGATAGTAGAAGACATGTTCACGCTGGCACGTGCGGATGCAGGCCACACCGACCTGTGCATCAGGGAGTTGTACCTCGACGAGTTATTGTTGGAGATCTCGCGGAGCGCCAGAATGCTGGCAGCCCGGAAGGGTCTCCGGCTCGAAATCTCCGACCTTCCGGAAGCGCGGTTTTTTGGCGACGAGGGAATGCTGCGTCGGATGCTCTGGAACCTGGTGGAAAACGCGGTGAAGTACACCCCTCAAGATGGCAGAATCGAAGTCAGCCTGAGCCTGGTTGACAAGCAGTATCTGATCACCGTGACTAATTCGGGCGACGGCATTCCGGAAGGGGCACAGGCACACATCTTTGAGCGCTTCTACCGGGCCGATCAGGCTCGCTCGCGCGAGAATTCTGCTGACGACAGCGGTGCCGGATTGGGTCTGCCAATTGCGCGCAGCATTGCTGAAGCTCATCGGGGACGTCTCGCCTTGCGAAAATCCGATCATTCCGGCAGCATCTTCGAGATTATTCTGCCGGCCGACGCAGAGGCGACTCACCTGTAGGTCCCGAGACCCCCGTCTTCGTAGATCGTCTGTGGGATGCGGAGCCTGGCTTGTTTATGGTGTGTTCATTTTCGTTCTGGCAGTATTGAAGGGCAGGTGTAGAGATCGCAAATTAATCGCTATCTCCCAAAGGAACAAGTCAAATGACCAATCCCAAGCTCAGGACAGCGTGCACGATGTTGGTGTGGGCAGGTGCGCTCTCCGTCGTTGCGAGAGCTGCGGACAGAAACTTCGCGCAGCATCTGGTTGAGGCTACTCTCGCGAAGCATCCCGAACTGGCCGGCGTTGAACTGTCCAGCACGCCGCCAGGAACGTCACAATGCCAGACCATCGCCTCCACGGATCCGCACGACCTCGGTGACAAATGCGACAACGACGAGTTGACGGCGATAAAGACGGACAAGCCTTTTGCCGAGAATGAAGTCGAAAAGGGGCAACATGTATGGGACATCACATCGCCACTACACGATTCCAGCGGCAAGTTGGTGGGCACAGTGGGGATGGACGTCAAGCCCCGGCCTGGTCAGACGAAGCCGGTTGTTCTCCGACTCACAGCCGCAATAGTACAGGAGATGGAGCAGCGTATTCCCTCCAAGGCCTCTCTGTTCGCTGCCGCACCGTGAAATCACCGTGCCAGACGCGCGGGAGACTATATCGATTCGAGGAGATAGAGATGCACAAAACGGTAATGCTGTTCTCATTGGCACTACTAGCGGCGGGCATCGCCCTGGCCCAACCGCCTCATGCTTCGGATGGGGGATCCTGGCAAAAGGACTTCCATCCCGACAAGGCGAACCTTGGCCCTACCGGCGTCAACCCCTATTTTCGCCTCGAACCCGGATGGCGAATGTACTATCAAGCGGGTTCGCACAGTGATACAGTAACCGTGCTTCCCAAAACCAAGCTGATCGATGGCGTGGAGGCGCGGGTTGTTGAAGACAGGGAGAGCGAGAAAGGCAGGCTTACAGAGCTCACCTACGACTATTTTGCGATCGACAGGACAACAAAGGACGTCTACTACTTTGGAGAGGATGTGGACGAATACAAAGGCGGCAAGGTGATCGGCCACGGCGGATCATGGCTGTCAGGCTCAAAAGGAGCGCACTTCGGCCTGATGATGCCAGGAAAGCCCGAAGTCGGCCAACGGTTCTACGAAGAGCTCGCCCCCGGCGTCGGACAAGATCGCGCCGAAGTAATCTCCGAGTCCGGGCACATCTCCACGCCCTACGGAATTTTCGATCACTGTTTAGTGATAAGGGAAACGAGCCCACTTGAGCCGGGTAGTGTGGAGACTAAGTACTACGCTAGCGGCGTTGGCCTTGTGAAAGATCCGGACTTTCCGCTCGTAAAAGTGACGAGAGACCAGGGAGACTGAACCCGGTCCCTGGGCACAGACGATCGTTACCAGCCATCAGGGATTTGTCATATGGCTGTCGAATCGGAGAGCGGAGCAGTTCTCGCCAGAGTCTCGCGATACGGCATGCATTCCGCGGGACAAGCGCTCGGTTCGCTGGAGTGGCGCTAAAGCTGGATCAGATAGTCGAAAGAGTTCGCGCCGGGCAACTGCAGGTTCGGATCAGAGTCACGAACGGATCGCCAACCTGGGACCGTTGAGGTCACGGTAAAAATGGCATTCCTTCGATGCATCATAAGCAGCTCCAACGCCCTTTCCACGATGTCATTCGCCTACGCCTTCCGACACCTGCGCCATGAACACCTGCCCTCAGGTGCCGCAGCTTACCTGCTCCGTAGAGTGTGCCGTGGCCGATGACCCGCATCCGGCACCCAGGGTCTCTTCTTTTGTGTACGAATTGCCTTGTCCGCACTCGGTAGAGCGGTCGCCGTGGCTGAGCAGCCCTGCCGGAAATTCACAGCTATCCCGGTAACGCACTGATGAGGCTGAGGTTGGAAAATGATTTTGAGGGAGGAGTGAGGTTTCCGTCCATTTGGTTCGTGACGGCGCGGGCGCTCGATGGCCGTGAGGGCCGCATTTATTTCCCGGCAAGCGGCAACAGGACGCGGAACACAGAGCCTACGCCCAACTCGCTCTCGACGAGGATTTCTCCGTGGTGCAGGGATACAAGCCACTTCGCGATTGCGAGCCCGAGGCCGGAGCCGCCGGTCTTTCGGGAGCGGTCAGTCGAGACGCGGAAGAATCGGTCAAAGACGTGCGGCAAATCAGCCGGCGCAATGCCGATGCCTGTATCTTTGATCTCAACCACAGCATGGATTCCGGTCAACGAGTTCCTGATATCGAGGTGAACCGAGATCGTTCCGCCTGAGGGCGTGTACTTGATCGCGTTGTCGAGAAGGATTAACAGAAGGCGGCGGATAGCATCGGGGTCTCCGAACGCGGGGCAGGATGGAGACGCCGATCTGCTCAGATCAAGGCCGGAGGCAACAGCAAGTACCTTTACTTCCGCTGTAACTGCGTCGACGATCTCCGCAAGGTCAACGGCCTCGAAGATAACGTCGGAATGTCCCGCGTCGGCGCGAGCGAGCAGGAGCAGGTCGTCCACGAGCCGGGACATCCGTTCCGACTGGAGAACCACCTGGTCCCATGCCTCTTCATGCTCTTCGGTGGTTCGTCTGGATTCGCGGGTTACTTCGGCCGTGGTGCGGATGATTGCGACGGGCGTCCGGAGTTCATGTGAGGCGTCCGCCGTGAATTGTACGACGAGTTTAAAGGCGGATTCCAGACGTTCCAGCATCTGGTTGATCGTCAGGGAAAGGCGGTCGAGCTCATCGCCGGTATTGCGCAAGGCGAGGCGTTCGGAGAGGGTGCGGGAACTGATGCGGCGGACGGTTCTGTCGATTTCATCGACTGGACGAAGGGCTCGGCCGCTCAACCAATAGCCGCCGATGCAGGCGAGAATCAGGAGCAAGGGGCTGGTCAGTCCGAGAGCCCAACGGAGCTGCCCGAACATTTCCTCGAACTCATCCATGGGCGCGCCGAGCTCCGCGATTCCTCCGGGAACAGCGATCGTCAATACGCGGGTTGGTCTTCCACGGATCGGGATTGTCCGCGCTCTTCCTCTGCGCCTGAGTCCGGAAACGGAGGGTGGCGGGAGGGCGCCTGGATATTCCGGATCGGAGCGAAAAACCCAGTGGCCGGCCGTGTCGGCCAGTTGCAGCCAGACGCCGCCGGGGCCGGCTGTGAAATGGTCTTCGAGTACGTCTGCCGTATTGCCGCCTGGCCGGCCGGCGAGAATTGCAGGGACGTACTCGCTGACTGCGGCGATTCGCGCACGAAGATCATTGTCAATCGTGTCCTCCGCGGCGTCCCTTACGACAAACAGCACGAATGCTCCGGCAAGAGTAAAGGTGATGACCAGGATGGCCGTGTACCAGGCCGTCAGGCGAAAGCGAATCGAGCGCCATCCCGGGAAAGGAACATTCACGTTCGCTCCCGGACTACATAACCGTAGCCGCGGACCGTGTGAATGAGTCTGGCGGCGGGATCGCTATCGACTTTGTCGCGCAGAAGCTTGATATACGTATCGACGGTGCCCAACTCTATATCGTGATCGAAGCCCCAGACGGCGTCGATGATAGAAGTGCGCGATGCAACCCGTCCGGCGCGCCTCATGAGATGTTCCAGAAACCGGAACTCCGTCGCGGTGAGGCTGACGCCGCGTCCGCCGCGGCTCACTTCATGCGTTGCCGGGTTGAGGATCAGGTCATCCACCTGAAGCACCTGGGCGGCGGGAGTGGCGGCGCGGCGCGACAGTGCCCGCAAACGGGCCAGAAGAACTTTCAAAGCAAACGGCTTGACGAGGTAATCGTCAGCGCCGGCGTCGAGCCCCTTCACGATATCGTCGGCCGTATCACGAGCGGTGAGAAGAAGGATAGGGGCCTGGTTCCCGGATTGACGAAGACGTCGAGCGACGGTCAAGCCGTCGGCGCGAGGCATCATTACGTCGAGTACGATAGCATCGAAGGACGAAGCGCTGGCGGCGGCAATCGCCTCCAGTCCGTCGTTAGCCACGCTGACCGTGTGATTCTGCTCTTCGAGCCCTTTCCGAAGGGCATTCGCCATGGGGATTTCGTCTTCAGCGATCAGAATCCACACGTTAGGCTCTTAGGGTAACGCTGCAAGATGGAGGTTTGCTGAAGTTCTCAGAAGTCGAACTCTAACCGCAAGTCAAGGCGGCGGTTACCTGTCGTGCCATTACTTCCGACAAGCCCGGTAGACTGACCGAACAGCGGAGACGTGAGGTTGCCATCCGGCGCGGAAAAGTTCGGGTGGTTCAGGATGTTGCGCGCGTTAACGGAGAAAACGATCTGACGGGGATCGTCCCCGCCCGGTTTTGCCTCTCCCACATTGAAGATCTTCGAGAAGCGAAGGTTAGCCGCAATGATACCGGGCCCTTCGCCCAGATTGCGCGGGATGATCTGCTCGCCTGGCTTTGGGAAGGGGTTGAGTAGTCCGTAGGGCGTTGCGATAACGCCGGGCTCGTACGCGTTCGTGGCGAACGATGGGCGGTCAATAAACAGGCCATCGCCGTTGAGATCTGTGCCGGTGGTGATGTTGTAGGGGCGTCCTGAAGTGATTGTGACGAAGGGGCTGAAACGCATGCCCCATCGGGTCGTCCACGAGCCATTGAACTGCACGCGATGGCGGACGTCGAAACCGGCGCGTCCGTATTCGGAGGTGAGGTCGTAGGAATTCGCCGGGAACGAGCCGGCGCCGTCAGTATTGCTCATTGCGTACCCGTAGGTGTAGGAGCCATTGAAAGTGAGTTTCGAATTCACGCGAGCCGTGACGCTGTTGATGAGTTGATTCTGCCGATAGACGCCGCTGGTTTCATAGAGATAGATCGCGTTCGATCCGCCGTAGGGAAGAATGCCGGACCCGGGCAGCGGAGCGTTGATGTCCCGCGATCGAAGCTGGTGGACGCCGATTGAGTGGATGTAGTTCGTCGCAATCGTGATGTGGCGGGGCAACTGGCGTTCGTAGCCGGCGGCGAACTGGATCAGAACAGGCGTGCGCCAGTGGGCATCCGTCTCACGAATGGTCTGCGGAAGCTGGTTTGCGGCGAGAGTGGACGGATTCGGCACCAAAGGATAGAAATCCGGATTTCGAATCAGATATTGCTGCTGGCGAATTCCGTTCTGGCGCATTGCGTCAAGGGTGAGACTTTCGCTGAGCCGGTCATAGAACATGCCGAAGCCCGCGCGAATGACATTCCTCGACGGAGCGCCTTTTCGTGTGCCGGGCGCCCAGGCGAGGCCGAGACGCGGGCCGAAATCTGACCAGTCGTGGACATGGTTCTGGCCTTCATAGCGAAGGCCACCGCTGAGCAGCAGGTTGCTGGCGATTCGCCAGTCATCCTGCAGGAAGAATCCGTAATCCGCCTGATTGATCGTGGCCAGCGGGTTTCCCGCCGCAAGCGTGAACTGGCTGGCGCCGCCTCCGGATGCGCGGATTTCGGCAGGAGTCAGGCCGTTCTGGATTCCGATCAGCGTGGCGCGATAGCTCGCCAGAGAGGTGAACGTAAAGGCTCCGGTGTAGTTCTGCATCGCCTGATTGTTCAGATTCACCGCGCGGAGAATTCCACCCCAACGCAGGGTGTGGGCGCCATGGACATAAGAGGTGGAGTTCTGGAGCTCATAGCGTTTTTGGTGATCGAAAGAATTGCCGACGGAGGATCCGCCAGCTGTGAAGGCATCGAGAACGGAAATGACGGGGGCGGTTGTCCCGCCGCTCTGATCGCTGTTCTGAGTACGGTAGCGGAACCTGGTTTCCATCACCGTGTGCTGGTTGAGAACGCCGGTCTCGATCACCTGAAAATAGTCTTCGTCGCCGACCTGATGGTAGGCGCGTTGCGGAAGAGAGAATCCGCCGACTCCGCTGTTGTCATTGGTGTCGCGTGCGTAGCCGAGACGGACGGTCAGGGTGTGATTCGTCGTGAGCTGCCGATCGATCTTGAGATTGGACTCGATTCCAGTGAGCGGGGTGACGACCGCCTGGGTAAACGGAATGATGTTCAGCGAGGAATCGAGAATCTGGGCGTTGACAAAGGCGTTCTCGTTGATATCGCGGCGTTCGAAATCGAGAAAGAATGACGTCTTCCTGTTCAGGGGGCCACCGACTTCGCCTTCCCATTGTTTGCGCCGGTACGGCGGTTTGGTGGCTACGAATGGATTGCGTGAATTGAAAGCGGCGTCGCTGAACTGATAGAGAACGTCGCCATGAAAATTGTCGGTGCCCGGTTTGGTGAAGATTTCGATACGTCCCTGGCCAGGGCGGTCGAACTGGGCGGCGAAGGGATTCTGGTTGATTCGTACCTCGCGGATCGATTGCTTCGGCGGGAGCCGGCCGCCCGTGAATCCATCGATGAAGACCTGACCGCCACCGGGTCCCGCCGCGGGGCCGGCGAGCGCCTGGAGATCCGAGGCAAGGTCGTCGCGGTCATCCGGCAAAGAGTCGAGATCAGTCTTGGTGAGAACGAGCGCGTCGGCGTTGCTGGAGGGGTCCGTGCTGAGGGCGGCGGCTGTGGTGGAAGCAACGTTGACTTGCTCCGTCTGCGTCTTCAAAGCGAGCGGGATGTTGAGATCCGTGGGTTGTCCGGCACCCACAGTAACATTCGGCTGATCGAAATCCGCGAACCCGGGCGCTGTGACCCGGAGGGTATAAGTATCAGCCGGAAGAGTGAATTCATAGCGGCCCTGCGCATTACTTTTGACCGTCTGCGCGGCGCCTTTCGAATTGGTGGCGGTCAGCGACGCCCCGGGAACGACGCTGGCGGAGGGATCGGTAACGACCCCTCGCAGCGATCCGTGCGATGACTGTGCGAACGCAGAGATGACGCTGAGAGCAAAGGCGCAGAGGTACAGCGACATGGATTTCATGCGGGAACCTGGAGGGAGTGACGGGCGCGAGAAGGCTAGTCTTCTTTATGTGGCATTCCGTCGGCGTTCACGGCAGCTTCGGTTGACTTGCCGGACTTCGTTTTGATCGCGGCTTCGTAGCTGACGCTGGAACCGGCGGTCACTTTCTCGACCTTCGCGATGGTGCCGGCACCGGCGCGCTTCTGAAGGGCGGCTTTGGCGGCGGCAGGGATCGTATTGATGTCGACTTCGTCTTCGGCTTCAACGATGGCGCCGGTTTTGTCCAGTATGACGTCGCGGGATTTGCCGTTGACTTTCGTTTCGACCTCGTAAGTTGTCTTGCCACCTTCTTTCTCTGTGCTGAGGCCGACCAGAGTTGCGTTTTTGGTTTGTTCCTTCACCGCTGCCTGAACGGCCGGGGGAAGACTCTCCAGTTTGACCTTTGTCTCCGCAGCGAAGGCGACTGTTGCGAACAGAGTGAGGGCGAAAATCATCTTCATAGGTAAGCGGTGCTCCTGATGAAGATTATGCGCGTTGATTCTGGAGATTCGATGAGGCTGGGATGAGAGGATTTTTGCGCGGCAGAGCCGGACTGGACGTCCGGCTCACGCCGCGGGTTCAAGCGTAAATCAGGCTATTGTGGACGCATCACGATAAACCATGACGCGATGATCGGACCTTGCGGGCCGCGTCCGCGGCCTCGTCCCCGTCCATCAGCGGGGGGTGCGGGAGCGCCGGCGGGCGGCTGCGGCGCTGGGCCGCGTTCCGGCTGGAATAAATAGACGTTGTGTGACTTCGGGTCGGCCGCAATCGTCTTGGCGCCGGGGAATGTTGGGACGGTCGTGACAACGGTGTATTTATCGGCCGAATCCTGGTGAACGACGGTTACGTTTCCTTCGCCGCCATTCGGAATGAAGATCAGCTTCCTGCCCGGATCCCAACCAAGGGCGTCGACGCGAGTAC